>JBMFPK010000146.1:0-6611 GCA_049969155.1 Chloroflexia bacterium
AGCTTTCATCGGATCGCTCCTCGTGTAGGAGATCCTTGCAGGGGCGAGATCGATCTGTACCTGGGGGTCGATGGCCAGGGCAGGTCAAGCACGAACGGCTGGAACGCACCGTGGACGAGAGCGGGCCGGTCGAGAAACTCCGTCGCCTCCACTGCGGATACCGGATCCGGGTGCAGAACCTGCACACCGATCCCACGCCGCTCACCATCTTCGACCAGGTTCCTGCGAGCTGCGATAAGAACTGAAACTTCTGCGCAGCGATCCGCCGACCCGGACCGGGCCCATGGGTGAGCTGCGCTGGGAACTGGAAGTGGGCCTGGAGGAAAAGGCGGGAAACGACGTTCGCCTTTGGGGTGGAGATGTCGCTGGCCCGCCAGGCTATTGGCCTGCCGTACCTGCGCGCCGTCGCCTGATTCCAAAAAACGTCCCTTACCCTTGGGTATGAGGGGGAGAGTGTCGCACCCGGGTCACCCCTGGCGACGGTCTACTGCCTTTCCTCCCCACGTGCTCCACGGCACGAGGATGTAGCCCTCCAGGATCCGCCGGGCGGTCCGGACAATCGTCGCCCTCTCCAGGTGGAAGCTCTGTCCAGCTGGATGCACGGCGATCTCGAGTACACCGGCCGGATGTCCGATGCGCACGCTGGATCGCTCCCGCGATTCGGGCCGCGCAAGCTCGTAGACGACGGTACCCGGAATTCGGGCCGCAGCTCCAGTGGCTACCGCTCCGGTCACCGGGTAGGCCTTGTGCGTCCGGAGCATGAAGAGCACGCGCGCGGTGAAATCGACATCCGCAGCATACTCTGCGCGGTCAGTCGTGCGCGCAGGGCCGCTTTCGACTTCCCCGATCAACGCGAAGAAGGGAAGGTAAGGGCTCCTTTCCGCTGCCTCGTGCCATACGTCCACAATGCCCAGATTCGCCGCTGCCGTGCCGCGGATCTGTTCGATGCGCGCGCGCAGCGCAGGATCGGCGTCGATCTCGGCCGGCATCTCCATCCCCGTCAGCCCAAGGTCCCGCGCCCGCACAAAGACGGTCGGCGTGCCGGCGTCGACGACGCTCGCCTCGATGGAAGTACCGTCTGGAAGCAGCAACATGTCCCGGGGGCTCCCTGTGGGTAGAAGGCGACCCGTCACCGCGCCGGCGGTGCGGGAAAAGTCGAGCCGAATACAGGCACCGGTACCTGGCACGCCGTCAATGTGGCAGTCCCCCTCAACCGCCGCCTTCCCGTTCACCACAGGGACTTCGGCCACGAGGATACAGCGCGTGTTCGTCTGATGGATGCGCACGCGTGTGGTCGGCTCGACCGCGTCGACCAGCCCTTCACCGGCGTAGTCCACGAACGGGCGGTCGATGCTCACCTGAGCGAAGGTACAGTCCACGTCGGCATCCGGACGCGTCGGAGGGCCGATGATGGCCAGCTTGCTCGTCAGCGGATCAGCCCCTCCGATGCCGTCGATCTGCCGGACATCCGGGCTGCCGAACATGCGCAGAATGACCCGATCCCGCAGCGCCGGATCCGCAGGAAGGTCGTTGCGCATCACAAAGAGCGCCCGGCTCGTCCCGCCGCGCATCAGTACGCAGGGGATCCGTTTCTGTTCTTCCGCAAATCGCATCGGTGCCCCCTTGAACCCTGGATAGGCCCAAATCCTGTGGAACAACCCCTCAAACTCTCCTTCAAATTCTGCTCGCGGCCGGTACGCGCTCGCTTCACCGCAACCTCACAAGCGCATTCTACCATATCCCCCGGCCGGCTCGCACGCCGGGCGATCCCCGAGCAAGTCCGCCGCGCGACAGACCCCGAGCTCAGGGGGGCTCGAAGGGCAGACCGTGTCCTTTCCCCTTCAAGACGGCCGATGCGCGCAGGGCTCTCTCACGGTGGAACGCGGACACCTGGCCTGCCTAGCACTGCCTCCCTTCCTCCAAGAGGTCGAGCAGCGCCTGCAACCCGAGGAGGTAGCTGCGCCAGCCAAAGCCGGAGATCTGCCCCACACTGACCGGGGCAATCAGAGAGCGGCGCCGGAACGGTTCGCGGGAGTGGATGTTCGTCAGATGAACCTCCACCGTGGGAAGACCGATCGCCACGATCGCATCTCGCAGGGCGACGCTCGTGTGCGTGAATCCGCCGGGATTGATCAGAACCCCGTCGGCCCAGGAGCGAACCTCGTGGAGCGCATCGATCAACTCCCCTTCGTGGTTCGACTGCACGATACGCAGTTCTGCACCCCGGCTTTCCGCGATCTTTTTGAGGGCGCTATCGATCTGGGACAGGGTGACCCTCCCATACACCGCAGGCTCACGCTCGCCAAGCAGGTTCAGGTTCGGACCGTGCAGCACCAGGATCCGGTAGACCCGACTGCCGGCGGGTTCCCTCACTTCTGTCATGCCCTACTCCTCCGCTATCTCCTCGAGCACTGCTCGCACAAGGGCAGGGGGCACATCCTCACGCACCGTCACCGATCCGATCGCCGTAGGTAGCACCCACCGCAGTCTGCCACCCCGGCGCTTTTTGTCGCGCAAGAGCAATTGCCGCAAGGCTTCGTCGACCGACAGTCGGAACCGAATCGGCAGGCCCCAGGCCTGGAGCGACTGCTCGAGCCTCGCGACGAGGTCCGGCTCGGCCAAACCCAGCGCCACGGCAAGACGGGCGGCCGCAAGCATACCCAGGCCCACCGCATCCCCGTGCCGCAGGGCGTATCCGGAGCGTCGCTCCAAAGCGTGGCCCACGGTGTGCCCCAGGTTCAGAATGACCCGGGTGTGCTGTTCCTGCGGGTCTTGCTCCACGACCGCCACCTTGATCCGCAGGGCACGCGCGACCGTGGCGGGGGAGAACCACACCTCTGCGGGCCCCCGCTCCAGCAGCGCGAAAAGCGCAGGATCCGCGATCACGGCGTGCTTGATGGCTTCGGCGACACCCGAGCGCAGCTCTTCCGGCGGCAACGTTGCGAGGACCTCGGGATCGATCACCACTCCGCTGGGATGATGGAATGCGCCGACTAAGTTCTTGCCCTCGTCCAGGTTGACCCCGGTCTTGCCCCCAACGGCTGCGTCCACCATCGCCAGGAGGGTCGTCGGTACCTGGATCACGGGGACCCCCCGTAGATAGGTTGCGGCGGCAAAGCCCGCCACGTCGCCCACCACACCACCGCCCAGCGCAACCACGGCGCCCGAACGCTCCAGACCCTGGTACAGGAATTCCCGGTACAGGGACGAGACCGTCTGGAGCGTCTTGTACGCTTCGCCGTCCGGAATCGTGCAAAGGAAAGGACGGAACCCCGCCGCCCGAAGCGAAGATTGCACGCGGTCGGCGTAGAGGCGCGCTACCGTGGGGTTTGAGACCACCGCGACCGTGGTGGATTCGGGGACGCAGGCCTCTTGCAGGAATCGCCCGACCTCGGAAAGGAACCCGCAGCCGATGTGCACCGAGTAGCCGCCCCCAGGGTGGCGCACCTCGATGTGTTCTTCCTGAACAAGTTCGCTCACTCTGGCAGCCAGATCCGCTACCGACCGTCCTGTCGTGTCGAGATGCCAGGGCAATGCTTCGTAGGCTGCCCGGCGCGTGGCGAGCAACTGATCCAGTCGCTCCCGGAGGTCGCCGACCTGCAGAAGAGGGCGCGCCCCGATCCCGTCGCGTTCAAGCCGTCGGAGGATCTCATCGAGCGTGCAGGCAAGACACACGACCGTCGCACTCCGGAGCATGCGCGCCCGGTTCTCCGCATCCACAAGCATACCCCCTCCAGTCGCGATGACCAGTCCCTTCTCCCGGCTCAGGGCCTCGCACACGAGGGCCTCCCAGCGCCGGAAGCCCGCTTCGCCCTCTTCCGCGAAGATACGCGGGACCGACTTGCCGGCGAGCCGCTCGATCTCCGCATCCGTGTCCACGAACGGCCGGCCGAGAAGCGCGGCCACAGCACGGCCGACGGTCGTCTTGCCTGTCGCCATAAAGCCCGTGATCACGAGGTTGCGCACCGAAGCATCTCCGCCAGCGAATCCCCGCCGTACTTCTCGACGAGTGCCTCGGCGAGCACCCAGCAGACCATCGCCTCGCCGACCACCGCTGCGGCGGGCACGGCGCACACATCCGCGCGCTGGTAGGGCGGCACCGAGGCCTCGCCCGTCGCCAGGTCAACGGAAGGCAACGCCCTTCGGGTGCTCGGCAACGGTTTCATCGCCGCGCGCACGACGATCGGCTCCCCGTTCGAGATTCCGCCCTCGATGCCCCCGGCGCGGTTCGTCTCACGTCGTACACCTCCTTTTCCATCGGGGAAGAGCGCATCGTGGACCTGGTTCCCCGCCAGGCGGGCGTTCTCGAAGGCGGGACCGATCTCGATGCCCTTGACGCCAGGGATCGACATCACGGCGGCAGCGAGTCGCGCATCGAGCCGGCGCTCCCAGTGCACGTGGCTGCCGAGGCCCACCGGGACGCCCAAGGCGACCACCCAGAAGACCCCGCCCAGCGTGTCCCCGGCGACAGTTGCCGCGTCGATCGCTTCCCGCATACGGGCTGTGGCATCGGCATCCGGGCAACGCAGGTCGTTCGCCTCCGCGTGCTCGAGAAGCGCTTCCGTGACCTCCTCGGAGAAACTTGCTCCCACCCCGCCGATCTGCGTCACGAGGCTACCAACGGTGATGTGAAAACGTGCCAGCAGAGGGCGAAGGAGTGCGCCGATCGCGACCCGCATGGCCGTTTCGCGCGCGCTTGCCCGTTCCCGCACCGGCCAGGCGTCCTCCAAACCGTACTTGAACATCCCAGCATAATCCGCATGGCCAGGGCGGGGGATCGTCCACCGCGGGCGGTCCCGAGGCGACATCCGCTCCCGCCAGTCTTCGCCGTCGCGGTTCACGATGCGCAGCGCGATCGGGGCTCCGGTGGTCCTGCCATCGATCACTCCGCTGAGCACCTCCACCTGATCCCGCTCGATCTCCATCCGCACGCCGCGGCCGTACCCGCGCTGACGGCGGGCCAGCTCCGCATCGATGGCTGCCACATCCACCGGCAGCCCGGCCGGAAGCCCCTCGATCACGCCGATCAGACAACTCCCGTGGGACTCCCCCGCGGTCAGGAAACGGATCATCTCTGTACCTCCTGCAGGGCCCTGCGACAGGCCGCGCGCATCACGTCGATCGGAGGGTCGCAACCGGTCCAGAGTGCAAAGGAACGGGCTCCCTGCTCGATCAGCATCTCGAGGCCTCCGAACGCCTGTGCTCCGGAGTTGCGCGCTTGCTGGACCAGGCGCGTCTCGGGCGGGTTGTAGACAAGGTCGAACACAAACAGATCCCTGGGGATCGGGGCGTCCTCCGGCCAGAGCGTTTCCTGGACCTTGGGCCACATGCCGACGGGAGTCGCCTGGACCAGGAGGTCCGCGCGACGTGCGCATTCCACAAGCGTCTCAGGAGCCAACGGCAGCACCTCGATTTGCGGGTCCAGATCGGCTGCCAGCGAGCTTGCACGCTCCAGGGAGCGGTTCAGCAGGGTGATCCTCGCGGCACAAGCCCGACGCAAGGCGTACACGACCGCCCGTGCTGCTCCTCCGGCGCCCACGACAACCCCGTGACGACAGGAACCCGGGGTCCAGCCCGCACGCTCCAGGGCAGCCAGAAAGCCTCGGTGATCCGTGTTCTCTCCTACGATGGTGGAAGGACCGGCCGGATCGTCTCCCAGGACCACCAGCGTGTTGACCGCTCCCAGCGCCCATGCATCCTCGCTCAGCCGGGTCACGAGCGGGAGCACCGTCTCCTTGTGCGGCACGGTCACGTTAGCGCCCCGAAAGCCGAGGGCGACCAAACCCCGGACCGCCTCCGGCAGACGGCTGGGGTGCACAGGCAGCGGTATGTAGCACCAATCCATCCCGAGCGCTGAGAACGCGGCGTTGTGCATGGCCGGGGAGAGGCTATGACGAATCGGCCATCCGATCAGCCCGACCCGCTCTGTGGAACCACTCCACATCGCTTGCTCCGATCTCCTTGAGACACTCGGCAAAGCCTGGAAACGAATCCTCGATGTGCTCCGCTCCCTCGACGGCCACCGGTTCTTGGGCCACCAGCCCCGCCACGGCAAGCGCCATGGCCAGTCGGTGATCCCCGTGGCTATCCACCGTACCACCGCGCAGGGAGCACGGGCCCTCCACAACGAAGCCGTCCGGCAGCGGTTCGATCTTCGCACCCAGGCGGCGGAGTTCCGAGACCAACGTTGCGATCCGGTCTGTCTCCTTCACGCGCAGTTCTCCGGCATCGCGCACTACGGTGCGTCCGCGCGCCTGTGTCGCGGCCACCGCCAGGACGGGGAACTCGTCGATCATCCGCACGACAAGGTCCCCTGCGACCTCTGTTCCCTTCAGGCAAGAGCCACGCACCGTGACCGTGCCGACGGGCTCGGGTCCAGCCGTTTCCTGGCACGTCACGGTCAGTTCCGCCCCCATGGCCCGAAGGACATCCAGCAAGCCCGTGCGGGTCGGATTCAGCCCCACGTCTTCCACCACGACCTCGGAGTCCGGCACAAGGGCTCCGGCCAGAATCAGGAAGGCAGCGGAAGACAAGTCCCCCGGAACGCGGAGCGAGAAGGGCGGCAGGCGTTCCGGCGGAAACAGCGTCACCGTCCTCCCCTCGACGCGCAG
>JBMFPK010000147.1:0-6497 GCA_049969155.1 Chloroflexia bacterium
CGCGTGGGTGTAGGTGTCGGGCTCGCCGTAGGCACGGGAGTGGGCGTCGGTAAGGGAGAGGGAGACGGAGAAGGCGTAGCAGTAGGACTGCTTGTGGGGGTCGGGCGGATGGGCGTAGGCGAAGGAGACAGCGTAGGGGTAGGAGTAGCACTGGGCAGTGGGGTCGTGGTGGGCGTCGGTGTGCTCGTGGGCACCACCCGCGAGTAGAGCGCACTCCCCGTATAACCCAGGATCGCCAGCGTCAGCGCGCCCAAAACGACGAGCCCGCCGCGTGCCCAGAGCCGACGTCTTTGCGCGCTTCGCACCTCCTGTCTGACCTGCTCCCGGAGTTGGTCCACATCCCGGTACCCGGGGATAGAATCGGCAATGCCCAGGGCCGTGCTCCAGTCGCCCGCCGCGATGGCCCCGGTCAGGCGTTCGTAGGCTGACTGGAGCTCCTCCTCGGCCCTTTGCCGCAACGCGTCCGCGTCCCGAAACCCGGGGATCTCCGATGCCCAACGGATTGCTTCGCTCCACGCGCCGCGCTCGACCGCCTGCTGCAGCCGCAGGTATGTATCCTGACGTCTCCTTTCCCAGGCCCAGGCCATTGCCGCTTTGGCCTGCAGGACGGCCACATCGCGATACCCCGGGATACGCGCAGCCAGGTCGCGGACCTCGGCCCAACGGCCGGCATCGAATGCCGCTCGGAGCAAGAGGTACGTCTCCTCGCGTCGTCGCTCTTCCGAAAGAGCGGCCTCCGCCGTTTCCTTCAGGGCATCCGCATCCCGATACCCGGAGAGCTGCTGGGCCAGACGACGGGCCTCTTCCCATCGGCTCTCCTGTACGGCCCGCAGGAGCTCCTGGTAGAGATCTTCCGATCCGTTTCCGCCGCTCGGGGAGCTGGTCGCTGCCATTTCAGTCACACCACGGACACTTCTCCAGCCGTCGGCTGGCCCGGGAACCCAGGAAGCTGACGCCCAAGCGATATGGGGAGCTCGAAAAGTTCTGCGCCGTGTAGACGCGGATGTAGTACAACCTGGGAGAAAGGGTCGTGTCGATCGACCAGCCGTCGGAAGGATCCCAGTCACGAACGATCACGACCAGACCGGCATCGTAGAGGATAAGCTGCCCATAGATCCCAGGGCCATAGTCCCACATGTCGATCCAGAGGCGGCCCGCTGTGGCCTAAGTAGAAGTAGTCGTTCTGGTCGTTCGGCATAGCCAGGTAGCGGTCCTTCCATGACGACCGCTTCCACCGGAAGACACGTCTCCGGCGCCCTGCGGACAACCACAGCAGGATCGCTATGGAGAACCGCCCCAGCAACGCCCGGATTCAGTTCCGCCCAAACGAGGAGACCCCAGAGGCAGATCGCTAGGAGGAAAGCAACCACCGATGGACGGATCTTCCTTTCCCGAGCCATCGAACCCTCCTCTCACGCAACCGAACCCCTGTACCTTTCCCCTCCTTGGAGAAAACGCACCCATCCCGTCCGATCCGCAAGCCCGCGCCCGGCCGCAAGCCTCGCCGAATCGAATTCTATCATGCCGCCAAGGCCTTTTCAAGGGAGAAAAGGGAAGGTTTCCCCGGGGACCCCCAAGAGGCAGGTGCGCCGGTGCTAGTGCCGGCAAAGCCCTACGGGGAGAACATTCACCGAAGATCCGCGCGCTTCCGCTGGCGAGCGCCGGCCAGAAGCGGCGGCGAGATGGCTGCTCCACACCAACAGGTGAACCGATGTGCGCATTCCACCTCCGCTTACGAACCTCCGGGTTCGATCTGCAGGCGATAGGTCGTATGGGCCGGCTTCTCCGCTTCGATGATCGCGCGGATCCGGGTTTCGTCCACGGACGCACCATCCGGCACCCGGAGGATCACGGAGAAGGCATAAGGTCCTCCTTCTGCGGCGGTGCGGTGCTCCACGATCTCCGGCTCGACCCCGGCGTAGATCCGCAGGTAGGTGATCATCCCGCGACGCGTGCCCCGCCAGCGGTACAGTTCCATCCCCTCGTGGATGAGTTGCCGCCGCCGTGACTCCGGCCAGTTCTCGTCGAGCGCGAGATCGATCCAGGTCGCGAGCCACGGCAGGAAAGAAGGCGGCGCCATCCGCGGATCGAAGTAGCGATGGATCTCTTCCAGCACCTCTTCGACGCAGGCCACGATTTCTTCCGGCACACGGAGAAAGCGCCGGAGAAAATCGTTGTCCTGGTAGATTGCGGGCAGGTACTGGATCCATCGACCCGGTTCTGTCGCTTCGACGGTCTCGGCGACCGGTACAGCCTCCGCCACCGTTTCTACACCGAGAACCTCTTCCATGGCTTCCTCCCGCTCTATGCCCTCGCAACGTGCCCGGAGGACATCGACCTCGCCAGTAGCGGTCTATCCCTGCACCACGACCAGGTGCCGGTAGGACGCGATCAGGCCTCCCTCGGGCACCTGGACAACGGTCACAGGTTCGCCGATCTTGCCACTGCGAATGTCGATCGGGAAGATCTTGGCTTCGGAGATGAATTCCACGCCTGGAATTCCGTGCACGACCGCATACACATCGGCGATGAAGAGCGGCCGCCCGAACGGCCATCCCTGCCCATCTTTTCCTCCCTGCAACGGGTGCAGGAACCGGTAGAGCGCCTGTTCCACCCGTTCGCGCACGACTGCCGCTTCGAGGCGTTCCCGCACCTTGATCTGGACCTGCACGGACACCCAGACGTAGGGCGGCGTGCCGATCTCCAGCGCCGTCCCGAGCAGACGGCGTTCATCCAGATACCGATAGACGGCCTCAGCAAGCGGCTTGGGCACCTGAAGTTGCCTCGGCGCGGGCTGGAGAACGCCGTCGAGCGTGGGAACGAGCAGCAACCGCACGGTCCCTGGGGGTGGATCCGGACGCTCCGGCCGGGGCTGGACGCACTTGGCCCGGGCGACTGAACTGCTCGCCTTGCGCGCGAGCACCTCGAAATCTTCAGCAGTCACCGCGCGATCCCTCGTGCGCAATTGTGCCGGGCCACGGATCTTCGCGTGATCGAGCGTCTCCGCGTCCCGCCCACCGAAAGCCGCTTCCCGGTTCGTCACGCTCGACACGAAGGGTATGGACGACTTCATGACGGTCAACGTCCGCTGCCCCACGTTCCCGACCGTTCCACCCCCCGTGCGGTAGCGCGAAAGGCGAATGCGGCTGCCTTTCGGCGGGACAGCGCCATACTGGCGCGGACCGCCCTCCGGCTGGCGGATCGCCGGTCCGAAACGGATTTCACCCGAGATCGGATCGGCGACAAAGTGGTGGTCGTCCGGCCCCGATTGCGCAAAGTCGGCCACCGGCACCCATTGCTCCCATCCCTCCGGCACTTCGACCTCCACAACCTCGCCCGGCTCCAGCGGAAGCATTGGAGGCTGTGCCACGCGAAACCCCTGCCCCGGTTTGCCGTTGCTTCGCCCCAATTCCTCCCCGATAACCACCGATGCGTGGGAGGCAGGAACCGTACCCCCGATCGTGTAACTACCCACGATGCTCACCTTGGGCGATGCCGTATATGTCGGCTGCTCCGGAGCCGGCTCCACTACCCGGCAGCGCACCCAGTAGGCGCGCTTGAGCCCCACTTCCGCCGCATGGAACAGATACGGCAGGTGGAGGATCACCTCGCCCCGCCGGTTCAGGCCCCCAGTGGTATCCCGTTCCACCTCCACCCGCACCCAGGCCTCCGCCTGCGCATCCCAGCATTCCCAAGCCAGCGGCGGCCGGGTCGGGTCGATCCCAATACCTTCGGTGGAACAGCTGAACTGGATGACGAGCATGTGGCCCGAAAGATCCTCCTGGAAACCAAGGTAGAACGCGTTTCCGGGCTTTGGGACCTCGTCGAATACCGGGACAAGCGGCATCTGCCGCACCAGGCTGTCGGAATGGTCCTGAAACGTGTTGCCATCCGCGCTGCAGAGAAAGTAGACGAGCGTCGGCGGAACGATGCGGAGATCGCGGTCCGTGCTGAAGACGATCGCTTCCTCTGTGCCGGTGCGGACGGTGGCAACCTCGGTGCCAACCGGGATCACGATCGGTTCGTTGCGGGGAGCGGTCAGCGTGAAGGTCAGGTCCACTTTGGCCGCGGCAGGTGGAAGCAACCGCACGCCGATCAGATCCAGGAAGGCGATCAGGTTCTTCTCCGGCACACGGTTCAACCGGTAGAGGAGCATCTCCATCATCCACGCGAACAGCTCGATCAGCGTAATGCCGGGATCGGACAAGTTGTGGTCGCTCCATTCCGGGCAATAGCGGTGGATCAACCTTCGGGCTTCGTGAACAATATCCTGAAAGGTACGGTCATCCAGTTTCGGAGCAGGCAGGGTCATCGCTCACTCCTCCTCCGGGACGCGGTAGAAGGGATACACCAGGTTCCGAACGTCGTTCGTGCTACGGATGCGGTAGCGGATCTCGATCAGGAGGACGGCCGGCCGATGGGGGTCCGGGGCCACCCGGATCTCCTCGACCTCGATCCGCGGCTCCCAGCGTCCCAGGGCCTCCTGGACATGATAGGCCACGAGACCAGCCGTCGCCGGGCTATTGGGGGCAAAGACCAGGTGATGCAGGCCACAGCCGAACTCCGGGCGCATGACCCGCTCTCCCGGCGCCGTCTCCAGGATGATACGGATCGACTGCTCGATATCGGCCTCGCCCGATACCATTTCGATCCCTCCCCGGTGGTTCACCTTCACGGGAAAGGCCCAACCGCGTCCCAGGAAATCCCCCTCCATCGCCGGCCTCCGTCGCTAGCTATTCAGGTTCACGATGATTCCTTTCACATTCACCTGGCCCCCTGAAGCCTCCAGGTCGATGCCCGTCAGTGCCTTGATCGCGACCTTCCCCTGCGCCTCGATGGTCACGTCCTGGAGCACCTCGATCCGGAGCGTGTTGCGCGCAGTGTCCAGATAGATCTTGTTGCCGGACCGATCCTCGATCGTGATCCCTCCACCGCCGTCCGTATCGTCCAAGAGGATCGTGTGGCCGGCCCGCGTCCGGATCACCCGTTGCACGACCTGGCCCGCACGGTTCACCGCAGAGGCCGCGTTCGGGGGCTCCTCGCGGCCGTTCCATAGTGCCCCGAGGACGTAAGGATGGTTGACATCTCCGTGCTCAAAGGTAACGAGTACCTCGTCCCCCACCTCGGGGAGAAAGAAGATCCCGCGCTCACTCCCGGCCATGGGTACGGCAGGGCGTGCCCACGTGCTTTCGACCTGATCGCCCAGCCACGGGATCTGTACCTTGATGCGCCCCATCCCAGCCGGGTCCCGATTGTCCGTCACCAGCGCTGGCCCGATCCAGAGGGAACGTCCTGCGGGGGGCTGAAGGAGGTCGAACAGTGTCTGGGTCTGGTTGCCTGCCACCGTGAGCTCCGTCTGATACACGCCACGCTGGCCAAACGAGTGAACAGCACGCGTTACGTAATACTTCCCGCTAAACCTCTGACCGACGTTGCGGATCTCGACCAGGGCGCCCGGGCAAAGCCGCGCATCTCCGGCGCACCGCGCCTCCGCCCGCACGAATTCCGCACTCAGTTGGTCGGCCAGGGCCTGTGCGAGGGTATCCGCCTCGCCCTGGGTAGAAACGGGACGATCCACCACCAGCACGCTCGCAGAACCGAAAGCCTGACGCGCCAGCTCGCTTCCCGTGCGCTGTTCGCCGAGCTCCGGGGCTGCCCGACCGCGGGTTGCCCTTCCGACGATCGGGCGCTTCTGCAAGGGATCCCAGCCGCGCACGAGCACCTCATCCACTTGCCGACAGGCGCTCAAGACCGGGTGGAACTGATGGAGAGTATGGCCCCACTCGAGCGGGATCGGTTCGGGAGGTCGAGCGGCCGGCCGACGGAAGTGCAGCTTCCCTTCGCTCACCCAGAAGGCAAACCCGATCCGTTCGGCGCGCTCGCGCAGGAACTCGTAGGGCGTGCGGTTATCTTGCAGGACATATTCGTAGACTTCGCTTGTGCTCTCGACATCCGGGTCGAGGCCCGCTTCGCGGGCGATGCGCGTGGCCAGGTCGCTGTCGGTCATCTGCTGGTACGATTGTGTCTTGCGCCCCCGGTGCAGCCGGTGCGAGCGGTCGTAAGCTCGCACGACGAGTGTGAGGGTTCCTGCCGGAGTGGGTTCGAGTTCCAGACCCGTGATCTCCCCCTCGAAAGCGCGCCGAAGCTCCCTGCCGGAGCCCATCTGGACGACGAGGGATCGTCCCACGTCCAGCGTCGCGCTGTCCACGAGGCTTAGGTCGTCGTCCTGCACTCTCAGGGTACATAGGGAAGGGAGGTGCAAGCCCTGCTCCACCGCCACGCGCATCAACCCCTGCAGGAGCAGATCCGGCGCGCTCTCGCCGTCGATGAGGATATGGACCTGATCCTGGAGTGTCCGTTCTTCCGTCATCGTCTTCCCGCTCTAACTGCGTGGCACGATGATCAGCCGTTGACCCGGAGTGAGTTCCAGCGGGTTGTCCAGGTGGTTTGCCTCAGCGATCAGCCGCCAGAGCGTCGGGTCCCCGTTCTCTTCGTAG
>JBMFPK010000148.1:0-6483 GCA_049969155.1 Chloroflexia bacterium
TCAGCGCTTCGGGCGCTCGTTCCTCGTCCAGTTCCACGCGGAAGCGCTCGAAAAGCTCTTCCAGGTATACCCGAAGCGGCTCGGCCATCTCCTGGTCGCTCGCTTCTCCGCCGGGGCGCATCTCCCAAAGCGCCCGATGCTCCTCCCGCGAGAGCAAGGAGGGGACATCCGGTGGAAGGTCCTGGGCGAGGTGGGGAAAACGGTGGACCAGCGCGATCAGGTAGCACTCCACCTGCTCCGTTCGCCCCAGCGTGGGAACTTCCGTTTCCGGGGCCGCCGCTGAGCGGCGGCCGGGCGCACGCCGCTGCCGCAGCCGTGCCAGGATCGCACGGTCATCGACCTGCACCAGATGGGCCAGGCGCTGAACGTAGTGGCCCTGTTCGATCGGGTCCGGGATTTCAGCCAGCAGTGGCAACACCTGTTCCACAGCCTCGGCTTTCCCGCGCGCGGTGCTCAGGTCGGCCTCCTGCGCCAGTCGCTGGAGCAGATACTCCAGCACCGGCAGCGCTTCTGCCAGCCGTTTCTCCCACTCGCCCGGGTCCGCTCGGATCACCTCGTCCGGGTCCTGGTTCGGGGGCAGCACCACGATCCGCACTTCCCCGTCCAGCACGCGCTCCAGGCGCACGAGGCCCTGGGCGGTGGGCACCGGCGTCGACTGCTCGCCCATCGCTTCCCGGATCACTTCCATCCCTCGGAGCGTGGCGATGGCTCCGGCGCTGTCCGCATCCATCGCCAGGTAGATGGAGTGGGTCATGTGGCGAAGCAGCCGCACTTGATGTTCGGTCAACGCCGTGCCCATCGGCGCGACCACGTTTTCGTAGCCCGACTGGTGGGCCATCAGCACGTCGAAATAGCCCTCCACCAGGATGGCCCGGCCCGTCCGTCGAATCGCCGGGGCTGCCCGGTCGATGCCGTAAAGCGCCGAGCCCTTGTCGAAGAGCGGCGTCTGGGGCGAGTTCAGGTATTTCGGCACCTGGGCTTCGTCGAGCGCGCGTCCTCCAAAGCCGATGATGTGCCCTCGCAGGTCGCGGATCGGGAAAATGAGCCGGTTCCGGAAGCGGTCGTACGTCCCACCGCCCTCCCGCTCCACAGCCAGTCCGGCCCAGACAATCTCGGCTGGGGCATAGCCACGTTCCCGGAGGTATCCCAGGAGGGCATCCCAGCGGTCGGGAGCATAGCCAAGGAGGAAGGATTCGACCGTTTCCGCGCGGATGCCGCGCTTCCCCAGGTAGGCGCGGGCGCCGGCCGCACCGTCGCTCAGCCGGAGTTCCCGGTGGAAGAAGAGGGCCGCGGCCAGGTTCAGTTCCCGGAGCCGCTGCTTCTCACGGTCCTCCTCTTCCTCCTGGGGCGTAGGCGGGCGCAGGGCCACTCCCGCACGCTGGGCAAGCAGTTGCAGCGCTTCCGGAAACGTGCGGTTCTCCATCCGCATGACAAAGCCGAAGATGTCCCCGCTGGCGCCGCAGCCGAAGCAGTGAAAATGCTGCGAATCGGGAAAGACGATGAAGGAAGGCGTTCGCTCCTGGTGGAAGGGGCACAGCGCCTTGTAGTTCCGCCCCGCCGTCTTGAGGGGAACGTACTCGCTGACCAGCTCCACGAGGTCCAAACGGGCCTTGATCTCTTCGATCGCGCTCATGGTTGTCCGTCGCGGGGGTCGTTCCCCGATGCCACTTCCAGGCCTGCGGCCACGGCGAGCGCAAGGCCGCCCGCGGCCTGCAGCGGGACGAGCGTACGCCAGTAGTTCCAGGAAGGGAACAAGGTCACCAGGCGTGCTGCAGCGAAGGCGGAAAGCAGGTAGAGGCCCAAGGCGGCCCAGATCGCCGTGCCGACCCTGCGTTTCCCGCACCCCAACGCCCACCCCAGGCCGCACCCGATGGGCACGAGCAGGGTGGAAAGCACCGCCGGGCGGGGGCTTGTCGTCCGGGGGATCGCCCACCAGACCAGGAGTGCGGCGATCCCCGTCCCTGCAATCACTCCACCGACCACCCGGAGAAAACGAGCGCCATAGAACCGACTTCCCATCAGGCACTCCGACCGGGCCCAGAGGAGAAGGTCCAGATCACCCTGAAATCCCGGCACACCCGAAATTCTAAGCCAAACGGTACCCGGTGTCAAGCCGCGTTGCGGTTTTGGCCCGGTGATGATAGAATAGCAGTCCCAGCGGCCGGCAATTCCGTCGGCGGGTCAAGGAGCAAAGTCGATGCCAGCGTTACGTCTCTTCTCGGGTGACGCAAACTTGCCGTTGGCGGAGGAAGTGGCGGAAATCCTCCACATCCCGTTGGGGAAACTGCGCATCACCCATCTCCCCGACTCTGAAATCCACGTTCAGATCGAGGAATGCGTCCGCGGGGTCGACATCTTTATCCTGCAATCGTGCTCCCAACCGGTCAACGAGAACACGATGGAGCTCTTTCTGCTGGTCGACGCCTTCCGCCGCGCCTCTGCCGCCTCGATCACCACCGTCGTCCCCTATTTCCCCTACACCCGCCAGGAGCGGATGGCGCGGGGCCGCGAAGCGATCAGCGCCCGGGTGGTCTCGACCATCCTGGAAGCGCTCGGCGTCAACCGGGTCATCTACGTCGACGTGCACAGCCCGGCGATCCAGGGTTTCTTCCAGATCCCCGTCGACCCGCTCTCGGCGGTTCCGACGCTCGCCGAATACTTCCAGGACGACGACCGCTTTCAGAACGCGGCCATCGTCGCTCCGGACACCGGCCGGGCGAAGCTTGCGGCCAAGTATGCCGAGATTCTGGACCTCCCTTTGGTCGTCATGGAGAAGCGACGGGAGGGCTCCCAGGTGCGCGTCACGCACATCGTGGGGGACATCCGGGATCGTGTACCGATCGTCATCGACGATGTGATCGCGAGCGGCAGCGTCCTGGACGAGATCCCCGCCCTGTTGGAAGCCGGAGCCCGGCCGGAGGTGTACCTTTCCATTACCCATCCGGTGCTCGTAGGCCAATCGCTCGAGAAGCTGCAGAACCCTGTGATCCGCGAACTGGTGGTCAGCAACACGATCTATGTACCGCCGGAAAAGCGCCTGGACAAGTTGCGCATCATCTCGATTGCGCCGTTGCTCGCCGAAGTCATCCAGCGCATCCATGACGGGCGGACGATCAGCCCGCTCCTGCGTCTCGTCTGAAACGTGGGCCGGATCGCGCCGCCGGCTCCTGCACACACCCGCACAAAGGAGGTTCCGCCATGGACTTGGGGTTGAGAGGCCGTGTCGCACTGGTCGCAGCTGCCAGCCGGGGCCTGGGCAAGGCCGTCGCCATGGAACTCGCCCGTGAAGGCGCCGATGTGGCGATTTGCGCCCGCGGCAAGGAGCAGCTCCGCCGGACGGCGGAGGAGATCGCCGCGGAAACCGGAGCCCGCCTGCTGGCGATCGCAGCCGACGTCACAGTGGCCCGGGACGTGACGAACCTGGTCACCACTGTGGTAGAACAGTTCGGACGGCTGGACATCCTGGTGAACAACGCCGGTGGCCCTCCCCCGGGTCCGTTCCTGAGCTTTTCCGATGACGACTGGCGGCGCGCCGTGGAGCTGAACCTGATCAGCACGGTGAGGCTGACACGGGCCGCCGTCCCCATCATGCGGGCGAACCACTGGGGAAGGATCATCAACATCACCTCGGTGGCCGTGAAGCAGCCGATTCCGGACCTGGTGCTCTCCAACGCGGCGCGCAGCGCGGTGATCGGGCTGGCGAAGACGCTCGCGCTCGAGCTTGCCCCGGACGGGATCACGGTGAACAGCGTCTGCCCCGGTTTCACCCTCACCGAGCGGGTGCAGCAGCTTGCGGAGTCGCTGGCGGAGCGGGAGGGCAAAACGGTGGCCGAAGTCCTGGCCGGCTACGAGCGGCAGATCCCGATGGGCCGTATGGGCCGGCCGGAAGAACTGGCCGCCCTCGTGGCGTTCCTCGCCTCCGAACGAGCCGCCTACATCACCGGTACGGCCATTCAGGTGGACGGCGGCTATGTCCGCGGGATCTTCTAGTCACGGACCGGAAGGCCCGCGAGGTGGTGTATGCGAGATTGGGAGACGCTTTCCTCGACCCTCGTGCTCGACAGCCCCTGGTTCCGCGTCCGTCGGGACGTCTGCCGGCTGCCCAACGGCATTGTGCTGGACGACTACTATCTCTGGGAAGGTCGGGACTGGGTAGCCGTTTTTGCCCTCACGACGGAAGGCACGGTGCTCCTGGTCCGCCAGTATCGGCAAGGCGTCCGCCAGGCGATGTGGGAACTCCCAGGAGGGCTGATCGACGCGGGCGAGGACATGATCTCCGCCGGCCTGCGGGAACTCCGCGAGGAAACCGGGTACCTGGCCGCGTCCGCGGAACCGCTGGGCCGGATGGCGGTCGATCCCCCTAAGGCGACCTTCAGCAACCACCTCCTGCTGGCGCGGGGCTGCCAGCGTGCGGGGCAGCCGGCTCCGGACCGCACCGAGGAGATCGAGCTGTGCGCGCTTCCGCCGGCAACTCTCTTGTCCTGGGTGCGTGAAGGGCGCATTTGGGCGCAGAGCAGCGTCGCCTGCATCTACCGCGCCCTCGATCACCTCTCTTTCCTCCCGGCAGGAACCCCGACGCCTTGAGAGACCGCACGAGGGAGATCCCATGGGGCACGCGCTGCACCTGTACTTGGGCCGCCTGCGGCAGCTGCAGGGGAATGCCCGCCTGTTCCTCGTGAACGCCGTGCTGGCCGGATTCGCTGCCAGCATCTCCGGCCTCTTCTTCAACCTCTACATCGATAGCCTGGGGATGTCCCGCAGCTTCCTCGGGACCCTCCGCGCGCTTCCCCCACTGGTGACGTTCTTCCTCGCGCTCCCCTCCGGCCTGCTTGCGGACCGTATCGGCCGCAAATCGGCCCTGCTTATCGGACGCGCCGGGAGCACCTGCGCGTTGCTTCTCTTTACCTTAAGCGCCTCCCCCCTCTCGATGCTCGGACTGTACCTGCTGCGCGCGAGCTTTGAGTTCCTCTACCAGGTGACCGCCGGGGCCTTCATGGTGGAGAACAGCACGCCTGAGGAGCGGATGACGCTCTTCAGCGCTGGCTACGGCCTTCCCACGCTGGTGGGAGCGGCTGGGTATTTCCTGGGCGGCTACCTCCCAGGGCTTTTTGCGCTCCTGCTGGGGCTTTCCCACGCCTCGGCCTACCGGGCCACCCTCTGGACGGTAGCCGGTCTGGAGCTGCTGTGCCTCATCCCGCTGGGCGCGCTGGCCGGCCAGCCAAGGCCGGAAGCCGCCAGCGAAGGAGCAACCTCCGGAGATCAGCCGGCTGCCTATCAAGACCTGCGCGCGCAGATGCCCTTCCTTCGGCGCTACCTCGTCACGATCGTGATCGCCTACCTGGGGGCGAACCTGATCATCCCCTACCTGAACCTCTTTTTCCGCGACCGCTACCACCTTGCAGATGCCACCTTGGGATGGGTTTTTGCCGTTTCGCAGGGGGTGACCGGGTTGCTCATCGCCCTGGCGCCGCTCGTGGCCGACCGTTGGGGCCGCATCCGCGGGATGACCCTCACCGGCCTGGCTTCGATCCCCCTGGTGCTGGCAATCGGCTTTGCCCCCTCTCCCGTGGTCGCCGTGGGGGCGTTCTGGATCCGCGCGGGCCTCATGCGCATCGGCAACCCGCTCTACGATTCGTTCTTCCTGGAACACTTTTCCCCCAGAACCCGGGCGACGGCAAGCAGTCTGAACCAGATGGCCGTCAACGCGGGCGGGGCTCTCGGAAGTCGCCTCAGCGGCTACGTACAGGACCGCTACGGCTATGCGCCACTGTTTTTGGGCACGGCCCTCTTCTACCTCCTCTTCCTCGGGCTCACATACTCCTTCTTCGCACGGGAGGACCGGAAGGAGGGGACGGGCGTGCAGTCGGTGGCTTGAGCATGCTCGGTCCGGCCCCGGCTGATCCCGTTTGCCGCACCCATCGGGTTGGGTTATAATGGCCGCGCTGTTGGCTCGGGATCGCGGAGCAGGGTTTCTGCTCCCGCAGCGTGGCAAAGCAGCCGCGCTCTGAAGAGGAGGCCGCGCTCTTGCTTTTGCGCTCCCCTTGGCGTCCGCTGATCCTGGTCCTGGTTTTCCTGGGCCTGGGGGCTTTGGCCTACGGGCTGCATTTCCCCATCTCCATCGACGTCGGGGCCCTGGGCGACCGAGCCTTCCTCTGGGCCAGTCCCCTCGGAGCGGATACCGGGTGGAACGGGGACGAACACTTGGCCGCGGAGCGGGTCAGCTACCGCTGGTCCAAACGCGTCTCCTGGCTGCGCTTGCGCGACATCGCCTGGAGCGGCCCGGTAACGGTCACCCTCCGCCTGCGAAGCATCCGGCCCACAGGAGAGCCGCTTCCAGAGGTCGAGGTGCGGGTGAACGGGGTGACCGTCGGGCGGTTCCGCCCCACGGGCGCGTGGGAGACGCGCTCCTTTTCCCTGCGCGAGATCCCGGACG
Organism: Chloroflexia bacterium; assembly: GCA_049969155.1. Taxonomy (GTDB): domain Bacteria; phylum Chloroflexota; class Chloroflexia; order DTKN01; family DTKN01; genus DAOTVY01. The sequence goes on from JBMFPK010000148.1 coordinate 6,434, forward strand.
CGACCACGGACCTGGAAGTGCTCGTGCAGACTGCGCCTTTCGTGTCGGGT
>JBMFPK010000149.1:0-6413 GCA_049969155.1 Chloroflexia bacterium
CTACGACCAGGAAGAAGGGGGAAGTGTCCGTTGCCGTCTTTGCCCTTGGTTCTGCCGGCTTGCGCCAGGAGAGACCGGACTGTGTAGGGTACGGCAGAATCGGGAAGGAGCCCTCTACAGCCTGAACTACGGCCGGCTGGCGGCCGCCGCCGTGGAACCGATCGAGCGCCGGGGGCTGTACCACCTGTTCCCCGGCAGCATCATCCTTACCTTGGGTAGCTGGGGCGACAACCTGCCCTGCGGCACGCGCTCGGTCTCTGCGGAAATGCCCGCGGAGGACGGGGCAAAGCGACTGCTCGACCCGGAACGGGCCGCCGCCTTTGCCGTGGAGCACCGCTGTCGCGGCATCGCCTGGGGATACCGAGAGCCGGCCGTCTGGCTGGAGTACGTGCTGGACTCCGCCAAGATGGCACGCGCCAACGGCCTCTTCACATGCCTGATCACCAAGGGACTGATCACCCGAGAAGCGCTGGACCTCCTGGGCCCCTATCTGGATGCGTGCGCGGCCGAGTTGCTCGCCGCCTCGGGGAGCGTCTACGAGCGGGCTTGCGGCCGGGACGCCTGGGGAGAGATCTCGGGGCTTCCGCGCTACCTCCGGGAACGGTGGCGCGCCCACATCGAGATCCACACGCCCCTGCTGGTGGGCATCAACGATGACGACGAAGTGCTGCGTGGCCTGGCGGACTGGATCCTGGAGGAGCTCGGGCCCGAGACGCCCTGGCACCTCTGGCGAAAGGAGACGTTCGGGTTGTCCCCGGCTTCGATGGAAGCGCTGGATCGGGCACGCGTATTGGGACAGGAGCGGGGCCTTGCCTACGTCTACGTACAGACCGGTACGGAAGAGAGCCTGAGCAATACCCGTTGCCCCTCGTGCGGCCAGACGCTCATCCGCCGCGAGGGGAGATACTACATCAAGATCTCCGGAATCGAGGAGGGGAGGTGCACCCAGTGCGGCCATGAGATCTACCTGCGACGGACGATCTTCAAGTGAGCCGGCCGCGTAGCTCCCGTTACACCGGGGAGATGGAGGGTTCCGATGAGAGAAGCCGATGTCCGTCCTTCGCCGATCGCCGGCACCTGGTACCCGGGGACCGCCGAGGCCCTTGCGGCGATGGTGGACCGTTTCCTCGCGCAGGTGCCGCCCCGTGAGATTCCCGGGCGCCTGATGGGACTTGTGGCCCCCCACGCCGGCTACATCTACTCGGGCCAGGTCGCTGCCTATGCCTACCGCTTGCTCGAGGGAAAGCACTACTCCCGGGTGGTCGTCCTGAGCCCGTGCCACGACTTTTACCCGGGCCGCTTCGTCGCCACCGCCCGGCGCTACTACGAGACCCCGCTCGGCCTCGTAGAGGTGGACCATGCGACACTGGACCGGCTGACCCAGCACGTGCCTCTGGTGCGCATCCGGGAGGACCACGAGCACTCCCTCGAAATCCAGCTCCCCTTCCTGCAGCGTGTGCTGGGGGGTTTTCTCCTCGTGCCGATCATGCTGCGCGATCAGACGTGGGAGGACTGCCAGCAGCTCGCTGCCGGCCTGGATGCCGTGCTCGAGGAGGAGCGGCCGCTCATCGTGGCCAGTTCGGACCTCTGCCACGACTACGGCTACGAACGCGTGAAAGCGACCGACGCGCAGACGCTCGCCGCCCTGGAAAGCGGCGACGCCCGGCGCTTTTGGGAGACCGTCACGCGCATCCACGGAGCTTGCGGGTACGGGCCGATCACCACCGCGCTCCTCCTGGGCCGTCGATGGGGGGCGGAGCGGGTGGTCGTGCTGCGCGCGACGAACTCCGGGGATGTCACGGGACAGCGACACGGCTACGTGGTCGGGTATGCAGCCGCCGCGCTCGTGGTGCCGCCGGGAAGGGAGCAGGGGTAAGGCCATGGGATTGATCAAGAAGATCGGCGTAGGGCGCGCTCCCCAGCCGCAGGAACAACCGCAACCGCCCGCCCCGCGTGAAGAAGGACCCGCGACGCGCCTGGTTGCAGAGCAAGCGCAGGAAGCACCGGCAGAGCGGGCAACCGCCGCAGCGGGGCCCGCGGCGCCTGCCCCCGGAGCCGAAGAGGTGCACGTTCCGAGCCTCCCGATCGGGAGTATCCTGCAGGAGCGTTACGAGATCGAATCGATTCTGGGGATCGGCGGGATGAGCGTCGTCTACAAGGGGCGCGACCTGCGCTTCAAGAGCGTCTACCGTCCCTGCGCGATCAAGGAGATGATCGACCGCTCCCCCGATTCTCAGACACGCGCGATCACCTGGAAGAACTTTGAGCGCGAGGCGAGCCTCCTGGCTACGCTGAACCACCCCGCCATCCCAAAGATCTACGACTATTTCGTCGAGGGAGGGCGGATCTACCTGGTGCTGGAGTTCGTCGAGGGGAAGAATCTGGAGGACATCCTGGAGGCCTCCCCCGGACCGCTCGAGGAAGAACAGGTCGTCCGGTGGGCGATCCAGATCTGCGATGTCCTCTCCTACCTGCACAACCACCGACCGGAGCCGATCGTCTTCCGGGATATGAAGCCCTCCAACGTCATGATCACCCCGGATGACCGGGTGATGCTGATCGATTTCGGGATCGCCCGGATCTTCGAAACCGACCGCAAGGGCACGATGATCGGCACAGAAGGTTACTCGCCCCCCGAGCAATACCGGGGGATCGCCGAGCCGCGCGGCGACATCTACGCCCTTGGGGCGACCATGCACCACCTGCTGACCAAATGCGACCCGCGACTGGAGACTCCCTTCACGTTCCACGAGCGGCCCGTGAGAGCCCTGAACCCGAAGGTCTCCGCCGCGCTGGAAGCGGTCGTCATGAAAGCGCTGGAATACGACGCCCGAGAACGGTGGTCTTCGGCGGCCGAGATGCGCGCGGCGCTGCTGGACCTGGCCCACCTGGATCTGCAGGGGCTGCGCAGCGAAGCCCGACGGGCGCCGGGGATCGAGGAAGGACGGGTATTGTGGTTGTTTGCGTGCGAGGAAGAGGTGCGTGCTTCGCCGCTCGTGTACAACGGTGTCGTCTACGTGGGCGCCTATGATCACAACATTTATGCACTGGATGCGAGTAGCGGCAAGTTTCTTTGGAAATTTCCCACGCAACGCGGGATCTGCTCGAGCGCCTGCGCGTGGGAACAGCTGATCCTTTTCGGTTCCGAGGATGGAACGCTCTATGCGCTGAACGCCCGGTCCGGTACGGCGCGATGGGCCGTGCGGACCGCAGGGCCGATCCGTTCCTCGCCCCGGGTGCTGCGGGAGACGGTTTACGTCGGCTCGGACGACCAGAATGTCTACGCAGTGGACGTGAGGCGGGGTGAGGTGCTCTGGACCTACCGCACCTGGGGTCAGGTACGGTCTTCGGCGGCGCTGAGCGGAGGGTCCGTCTATATCGGCTCCAACGACGGACACATCTATGCGCTGGATGCGTTGCGGGGGGAACAGCTCTGGAAGTATCGCACGGCACAGGCGGTGGTCTCCTCGCCGGCCGTCTTCGAGGGGCTGGTCTATGTGGGCTCCTGGGACGGTTACGTCTATGCGCTGGACGAACGGAGCGGCTGGGTCGCCTGGAAATGCCGCACGGGGAACCGGGTGACCTCCTCGCCCTGCGTCTACGGCGGCCGGGTGTACATCGGTTCCGCGGATGGCAACCTCTACTGTCTGGACGCGCGCAACGGGCGAGTGATCTGGAAGTTCGAGGCAGGGAGCTTTGTCACCTCTTCTCCCCAGGTCAGCGGTGGAAGGGTCTACTTCGGCGCGGGAAACGGGCGCGTCTACTGCCTGGACGCCGACACGGGGCGGGAATCCTGGTCCTTCGCGACCGGAGGTGCCGTCCCGGGCTCACCGGCGGTTGTCGAAAACGTTGTCTACATCGGCTCACTCGACCACAAGGTCTATGCCCTGCGGGCCTGAAGCCCGGCAAAGGAAGCGTTGCGATGCCGTTTGGAAAACGACGCCGTAAACCGGAACCGGAAGCCGGCCATACGCTCGCCTTCGGCCTGCGCCGCGACATCGGCCGGGTGCGCGAGAACAACGAGGACCAGTTGCTCGCTTTCCTCGCCGCGCTGCCGGGAGCGATGGAGCCGCACCCGGTGGGGCTTTTCCTGGTCGCGGACGGCCTGGGCGGCCACGCCGGAGGAGAGGTCGCCAGCCGACGGGCTGTGGAACTCGTGGCCGCCCAGGCGCTGCGGAGGCTCGTGCTTCCGGCGTTGGAAGGGGAGCCCCCGGAGGCGGTACAGGACGTGCTCCGTGAGGCAGTGGAGGAAGCCAACCGGCGCATCTGGGAGGAAGCGCAAGCAGCGCAGAGCGACATGGGCACCACGCTCACGGTGGCGCTCGTTGCCGGAGGCCATCTCCACGTGGCCCATGTAGGCGATTCACGCCTCTACACCTATGGCGCGGAGGGTCTACGGTGCCGCACGCGGGACCACTCGCTCGTGGGAAGGCTGCTCGAACTCGGGCAGCTCCGTCCGGAGGAGGCGCGTCATCACCCCCAGCGCAATTACCTCTACCAGTCCGTAGGTCAGGGGCGAGACCTCGAGGTCGACGTGGCATCCTATCCGCTGGAGGGGTGCCGCTACCTTCTGCTGTGCACGGACGGTCTGTGGGGGTACGTCGAGGACGACGAGATCGCCCAGCTCCTCGCTTCTGGAGGGGACCCCCAGCTCCTGTGCGATCAGCTGGTCGACCGCGCCAACGCTGCCGGAGGGGAGGATAACATCTCCGTCATTGTGGTATCTTTCCCGCCTTCCCGCCGATGAGGCAGCGCAGGTCGCCGCGGTACTCCTTGAGCAGAAGGTGCAGGTCCAGCACGTCGTCGGCGCTGATCGGGGGCGCCTGGCGGAAGCGCACGATCTCATGGGGTTCGAGCTCGGAGGAAACCCCGATGCCGACCAGGGCGAGGATGTGACACCCCGGGCACTGCAAGGAGAGCATCCAGGTCTGCTCCTGCCGGCCCAGGAACTGGACGTCCTTCTCCTCGAACGGCCGCTGGCAATGGGGACAGGCCGGTATTACCTGTAGCAGGATCCGGCGCAGCCATTTCTCGGGCTCGCTCATAGCGTTTCCTCGGGAGGAATGCCTGCATCCTCCTCCGGTCCTTCTTCGGGGGGTTCCTCGATCTCTAGCTGGCTGAGGAACTCCCGGAAGACGTCGAGATCCTGCTGCTCGGCCGGCGCGGGGGTCCCTTCTTCTTCCTCTTCCATCGTCAGGCCAGCCTGCTCCAGTACCGATTCCTCGATGTAGATCGGACACTTGACCCGCACGGCCAGCGCGATCGCGTCGCTCGGGCGGGAATCGACCTCCAGATACCGGCCGGCCATATCGAAGATGATGCGGGCGTAGAAGGTGTTGTCGCGGATATCGTTGACCAGGATGCGGCTCACCTTCGCCCCCAGCGTCTCGATGACCGAACGCAGCAGGTCGTGGGTAAAGGGGCGTGCCATCTGCACACCCTGCATCTCCAGGGCAATCGCATCCGCGACATCGGGGCTGATCCAGATCGGAAGGTAGCGCTTGCCCCGCCGCTCCTTCAGCACCACCAAACGGTGCTGGGTGATGAGGCTAACGTGAACGCTGCGCACTACGGCTTCGACCATCGTTGCCTCTCCGGGGACACGGTGCCCGTTCCACGTGAAACATGGTTTCACGTGGAACGGGGGGCGTCTGCGTCCCCCGCCCGTTCGGCTCCCTGCAGCTGCACCTGGAACCTTTTCTCCATCTTCTCCTGAAAGACCGCCGACAGAGCCCGGATCAACCCCTCACCCCACCTGTCCAGCGCATCCACCCGTTCCTCGAGCCGGGCCAGTTGTCGGCTGACCTCCTCGTCCCGTCGTTTCATCCGCTCATCCAGGCTGTGGTAGAGTTCCTCGATCCGCGCGAGCCAGGCCTTCTCGCTCTCCTCCCGCCGCTCTGCCGCCTGACGCAGCTCCGCCCAATCCCGCTGTGCCGCCAGACGCAGGTCCTCCAACCGCTCCTGTTCTTGAAGCGAGCGTTCGATCGCCTCCCGTTCAATCCGATGCATCTCTGCGGCCACGGCTTCCAACCGGCCCCCCAGTTCCTCTATCTCCTCCTTCAACGCCTCCACAGCCGCGCCGCCCTGCCGCTGCAGTTCCGCCAGCCGGTTCAACCGCGACAGGAATTCCTGGGACTCGGTACGAAAATCGGCCCCGATGCGCTCCAGGTCGCCCATCTGTCGCCGGAAGTTCTGCCGCTCCGCGTCGATTTCCTCGCGAAGCCGCATCACCGCGAGGCCGCGCTCCTCCTCCGCCCCCAACAAACGGGCGATCTGGCTGTCCAGCCGGGCCAGCCGCTCCTCGCGCAGCACCCCCTGCGCCCGCACCTCCTCCAGCTGCTGCGCGATCTGCTGGTTCCTCTCCTGGCCGGCCCGCATCTCCTCCCGTAGCTGCCGAAGCGCATCCTGAAAGT
>JBMFPK010000150.1:0-6413 GCA_049969155.1 Chloroflexia bacterium
ATGTTGATCGTCACCCCGCGCTGCTGCTCCTCCGGCGCATTGTCGATCGTCTCAAACGGCCGATACTTCGCTAAACCCCGAAACGACAGCACCTTCGTGATCGCCGAAGTCAGCGTCGTCTTCCCATGGTCCACATGCCCAATCGTCCCCACGTTCACATGGGGCTTCGTCCGCTCAAACTTCGCCTTGGCCATCGTTCCCTCCTGTTGCCATCGTCCGAACTTCCTTGAGCCCACGCCCAGACTCGAACTGGGGACCTACTCCTTACCAAGGAGTTGCTCTACCTGCTGAGCTACGTGGGCCCAAAATATAAGGCCCGTGGCTTACGGCAACAGCCATAGGCCAGACACCCGAAGTGGAGGGGGCAGGATTCGAACCTGCGTAGCCAGTTAAGGCGGCAGATTTACAGTCTGCTGGTTTTAGCCACTCGCCCACCCCTCCATTGCGAGCGACTCCGCCAAGCCGACGAAGGGAATCGAACCCTTAACCGGCGGTTTACAAGACCGCTGCTCTACCATTGAGCCACGTCGGCCCAAAATGGCGATGCGCCGGCCCTGGCAATGGCATTATAAGGCAATGCGGCGCTTTTGTCAAATACAGCAGTTTTGCGTTTTGCCGAACCTCACGGGGTATGCTATAATGCCCACGCTCTCGCACCCAGCGAGGGCTGAAACGGCCGAGATGGAACCCGGCACAAGGAGGTGCTCTGCATGGCAAGGACGCGGGTGATCATCATGGGCGCGGCAGGCCGCGACTTTCACAACTTTAACACGTACTTCCGCGACCGCCCGGAGTACGAGGTCGTCGCCTTCACCGCGACCCAGATTCCGGACATCGAGGGGCGGACCTATCCCCCCGTACTGGCCGGCCCTCTCTACCCTCAGGGCATCCCGATCTTCCCCGAGACGGATCTCCCCCGCCTGATCGAGCAGTTCCAGGTGGACGAGGTCGTGTTCGCCTACAGCGACGTTTCCCACGAGTATGTGATGCACCGTGCCTCCCTGGCCCTCGCCTGTGGGGCGGACTTTCGGCTGCTCGGAGGCCGACATACCATGCTCCAGGCGGATCGCCCCGTGATCGCCGTTTGCGCCGTGCGCACGGGGTGCGGAAAAAGCCAGACGACACGCCGCGTCACCGAGATCCTGCGCCGGGCCGGAAAACGCACGGTCGTGGTCCGCCATCCAATGCCCTACGGCCGCCTCGAGCAGCAGGTCTGGCAGCGCTTCGCCACCTACGATGACCTGGACCGCTACGGTTGCACGATCGAGGAACGCGAGGAGTACGAGCCCCACTTGGATCGGGGCGTGGTCGTCTACGCTGGGGTCGACTACCAGGAGATCCTTCGGCGCGCGCAGCAGGAGGCTGACCTGCTCGTATGGGACGGCGGGAACAACGATCTCCCCTTCTTCCGGCCGGACCTCCACATCGTGGTCGCCGATCCGCACCGGGCGGGGCACGAGCTGACGTACCACCCGGGCGAGGCGAACTTGCGCCTGGCCGACGTGGTTGTCATCAACAAGGTGGACACGGCGGATCGCAAGGACGTGGAAACGGTGCGCGCAAACATCGTGCGCGTGAATCCGAAAGCCCAGATCATCGAGGCCAACTCGCCGGTGCTCGTGGACGATCCGGAGAAGATCCGCGGCAAACGCGTGCTCGTGATCGAAGACGGCCCCACGCTCACCCACGGCGAGATGACGTTCGGCGCCGGTATTGTGGCCGCGCGACGCTTCGGGGCCGCGGAAATCGTCGACCCCCGACCGTATGTGACCGGGTCCATCGCGGATACCTTCCGGAACTACCCGCACATCGGGCCGCTGCTGCCCGCAATGGGGTATGGCGAGCGGCAGATCCGGGACCTCGAACGGACCATCCGTGCGGTGCCGTGCGATGCCGTGGTCGTGGCGACGCCGATCGACCTGGGACGGCTGCTCGATCTCGACAAACCCACTGTACGCGTGCGTTACGAACTGGAAGAACTGAGCCGGCCAGGACTTGAGGAGATCCTTGCGGAACGTATCCTCACCAAGCGTTCCTGACGGTTCCAGCGCGTACGGGGGGTTGCCTTCTGACTTCGGCCGGCCGATCCGGTGCATGGCCCAGCGCCATTTGCATTGCCTGGGCGCCTGTGGTATAATCTGTTAAGAAAGAGTCTTTCCTGGATCGGCCGGAGGAGGCTTGCGGTGTCCTTGCAGCGTGAAGAGAAAAGCCAGATCATCCAGCAGTTTCAGACGCACAGCGCAGATACAGGTTCGCCAGAAGTGCAGGTCGCGCTCCTGACGGAACGGATTAACCAGTTGACAGAGCATCTGAAGGTAAACGTGCACGATCACCACTCGCGCCGCGGACTCCTGAAACTGGTAGGTCGGCGTCGACGGCTTCTGGCGTACCTGCGGCGAAGGAACCTGGAACGCTATCGAGATGTCATCTCACGGCTCGGCCTGCGCAAGTAGGCCGGGAGATAGGCAGGCAGTGGGCAACCCCCACGGCAGGTGCAGTGGGGGTTGTCATTTGTGAGATGGAGGGATGGGGAAGCAGCGTGCGGTGGCTGTTGTCCGGGGGTGTTAGGGATTGGCGAGCGCCCCGCAGGGGCCGCCTTGAGGGGCGATCCCCAGTGCCTAACCCCCCGGATGTATCCGTCAAAGCGACGGGTTCAAGCACCCGTCCTCTGCCACCGCCCCCGCTTCCGGCCGTCTGAAGGAAACCTCAGGAGGGAAATCACGATGTTTGAGTACGAAAGTTTCGCGGTGGGCGAACGAACGGCCCACAGGTTCGACCTGCAATGGGCCGGAAGGCTGCTGCGCATCGAAACCGGACACGTGGCGGAGCAGGCCAACGGTGCCGTCCTCGCGCGCTACGGCGACACGGTTGTCCTGGCTACCGTTGTCGCTTCGGAACAACCCCGGGAGGGGATCGACTTCTTCCCTCTGCTGGTCGACTTTGAGGAGAAGATGTACGCCGCCGGCAAGATCCCCGGCAGCTTCTTCCGCCGAGAAGGCCGGCCTGGGGAGGCCGCTATCCTGGCCGCCCGTCTCACCGACCGGCCTCTCCGGCCCCTGTTTCCGAAGGGCTTCCGCAACGACGTCCAGGTTGTGATCACCGTGCTCTCTGCCGATCAGCAGAACGCGCCGGATACCCTCGGGACGATCGCTGCTTCGACCGCGCTGATGATTTCGGACATCCCCTTCGCCGGACCCGTGGCTGCCGTGCGTATGGGGTACGTCAACGGCTCCTACGTGGTCAATCCGACAATGCCCCAGGTCGAGAACGAGAGCCTTCTGGATCTGGTCGTTGCGGGGGTCGAGGAAAGCATTGTCATGGTGGAGGGCGAAGCGGGCCAAATGCCCGAGGAACAGGTGCTGGAAGCGATCCGCCTCGCCCACGAGGCGATGCAGCCCGTCCTTCAGCTGCAAAAGGAGATCGCGGCCCGCGTGGGGAAACCGAAGCGGCCCGTCGCACTGCAGGAAATCCGGCCGGAACGGGTCGAGGAAATCCGCGCCTGGCTGGGATCCCGCATCTACGAGGCCCTCCATCACGAGGTGAAGCAGGAGCGCGAGAGTGCCACCAACGCGCTTCGCGAGGAGACGATCGCGCACTTCGGGCAGGGGGCAGACGAGGCGGAGGCCCTGCGCAACGCGCAGGAAGCAGCTGCGATTTTCGATCGCCTCCTCAAGGACGAGCTGCGCCGCTCCATCCTGACAACCGGGGAACGGCCAGACGGCCGCGGCCCACGGGACATCCGGCCGATCTCCGCGCTCGTGGGAGTGCTGCCGCGCGCACACGGCTCCGCCCTGTTCACGCGGGGCCAAACCCAGGTGCTCTCCGTCACGACGCTCGGCGCCCCCGGCGATGTGCAGAACCTGGACGACCTGGGCATCGTCACCGAAAAGCGCTACATGCACCACTACAACTTCCCGCCCTACTGCACCGGCGAGGTGCGACCGATCCAGGCCCCCCGGCGGCGCGATATCGGCCACGGCGCACTGGCAGAACGGGCCCTGTTGGGTGTGCTGCCGAGCGAGGACGAGTTCCCGTACACCATCCGCGTCGTCTCCGAAGTGCTCTCCAGCAACGGATCGAGCTCCATGGCTTCGGTGTGCGGAAGCTCCCTTTCGCTGATGGATGCCGGTGTGCCGATCCGGGCCCCCGTGGCTGGAATCGCGCTCGGCCTCATCAGCGGAGAAGACGGCTATGTCATCCTGACGGACATCCAGGGCATCGAGGATGCCCTGGGCGATATGGATCTGAAGATCGCCGGGACGGAGAAAGGCATCACGGCGATCCAGATGGATCTGAAAATCCGGGGACTGCCGCTGCACGTCCTTGCGGAGGCGTTTGAACAGGCGCGGGAAGCCCGGTTGAAGGTGCTGGAGAAGATGAACGCCGTCCTCAGCCAGCCGCGGCCGGATCTTGCACCACACGCGCCCCGCATCGTCAAACTGCATATCGACCCGGAGAAGATCGGCGCGGTCATCGGACCCGGAGGGAAAATGATCCGATCGATCATCGAGGCCTCCGGGGCACGAATCGATGTCGAAGACGACGGCTCCGTCTTTATCACCACGCCTGACGCCCAGGGCGCCCATACGGCCATCCGCATGATCGAACAGCTTACCCGGGAACCGAAGGTCGGCGACGTCTACCTGGGCAAAGTCGTGCGTATCATGCCGTACGGCGCCTTCGTGAACATCCTGCCGAACCGCGACGGCATGGTGCACGTCTCCGAACTGGACGTGCGCCGTGTGGAACGGGTCGAGGATGTCGTGCGCGTCGGGGACGAAATCAACGTGATGGTCACCGACATCGATCCGGACGGCAAGATTTCCCTTTCCCGCCGTGCCGTGCTGACCGGAGAAGCACCCGGCAAGGCAGTGGCTCGGAAACAAGGCCCGGCCCAGCCGCGGACGCACGTGCTGCCGGAACGGGAGCGACGCCGGCCACCCCGTCGTTGAGGTGTACGGTGCTCCTCTGTCGCGCATCAGGCGTAGGGGAGCACCACAGCCGATCCCTGAGGACGCCCCGGATGCGCATCGGCATCAGTGCCCATTTCTGGCCGCTCTACACCACGGGCTCCGGCCAGTACCTGAGGAACCTCGTCGCCGAACTGGCACGCCTTGAGACCTCCCACGAGTTGCTGCTGATCGGCGAGAGGGGAGCCTTCTCGGATGGTCCCCCGCCCGTACGGGCTGTCGAGCTGAGCCTGCGCCCGCTTCCGCCGGGAAGGCCGGCGAAGATCTGGTTCGAACAGGTCGCGCTGCCCGTCGCGGCGCGCCGGTTGGACCTGGACCTCCTGCACGTTCCCTATATGGCGCCGCCGCTCTTCGGTCGGGTCCCCCTGGTGGTCACGGTACACGACCTGATCCCCTGGCTGCTCCCCGCTTATCGGGGGAATCTCCGCAAGCGCGCATATACCTGGTTGGATCTCCTGGCGACTCGGCGCGCGCAACGGCTGATCGCGGTGTCGGAGCACACTGCTCGCGACATCGTGCGGTACCTCAAGGTGCCGCGCGAGCGCATCCGCGTGATCCACGAGGCGGCAGCTCCCGGCTTGCAGCGCGCAGCGCCCGAGGTGGTGGAGCGCGTGCGACAGAAATACGGCCTCCCGGAGCAATTCGTGCTCTACCTGGGAGATATCGACCGGCGGAAAGGCCTACCGACACTGCTGGAATCCTTCGCTCGCTGGCAGGCGCGGCACCCGGCGGAGAAGGTCGCCCTCGCGATCGCCGGCCCGTTGCACCGACCGGACGGCCGGCTCTACCCCGACCTGCACCAGATCGCAAGAGATCTTGGGATCGCACAGCAGGTGCTCTTCCTAGGAGCCGTGCCGGAAACGGACAAGGCGGCGCTGTATAGCGGGGCAGCCTGTTTCGCCTTCCTATCCGAATACGAGGGCTTTGGCCTTCCCCCCATCGAAGCGATGGCCTGTGGCACGCCCGTGCTGGCCGGGCTGACTTCCTCCCTTCCCGAAGTCGTGGGGGACGCGGGCCTGCTGGTCGACCCACGGGAACCGGAAGCCGTGTCCGTCGCCTTGGAACGCCTCCTGAGCGACCCCAGCCTGAGGGAAGAACTCGCGCGACGGGGACAGGCCAGAGCGGCCCGCTTCTCCTGGCGACACACCGCCCAGGAGACGATGCGCACCTACGAAAGCCTTCTGGCCCGCAGCAGATAGGATCTGGAGGGACAGATGAGGAACCTGACCGACGACACCCTCTTGCTTCCTGGCGCGGTCGTCCTACTGGGCGTTCCCTTCGATCAGAACGCTTCCTTCCTGCGCGGTGCTGCACTTGCACCGGCTCGGATCCGGGAGGCGCTGCTGTGCGGCTCGTCCAACCTGTGCAACGAGGCAGGCCTGGACCTTGCAGAGCACCCCTGTTTCTACGATGCCGGGGACCTGCCCCTTTCTTCCCCCGAAC
>JBMFPK010000151.1:0-6405 GCA_049969155.1 Chloroflexia bacterium
TTCAGGCGCGTGGTGCCACAAACGGCGATGGCCCAAACCAGATCCCGCAAGGTGTTCCGCATTCGCGGATCGATCGCGCCGGGCATCTCTGCGACGGCGCTTTGCAGAACGGCGGTGATGTCGCGCGCCAGCGTTGCCCGTTGTACAATGGTCGCGGGCCTCATAGCGGCATTCCTCCTTTCGAATGCCAGTCGAATGGTAACGCCGCTATGATAGCCCATTTTCACTTTGTTGGAAACTGGAGGTAAAGCACGTTGCAGAGCAAAGGGGGTTGTAGTATAATGCGCGCGCCTGGCTCCGGTCGGGCAGGGGCGTTGTGAGGAGGTCTCGGGATGAAGCTGGTGCTCGTCGTGATTTCCAACGCCCAGGCGGACGAAACGGTGGAAGCACTCCTGCAGAAGGGACACCGTGTGACCCGCATGTCGAGCACGGGCGGGCTGCTCCGCCAGGGAAACACGACGCTCCTGATCGGAGCACAGGATGCCGATGTGGACTCGGTCCGTGAGATCGTTCAACAGCACGCTCCAGGAGCGTTGTGGATCGTCCTGCCTTTGGAACGGTACGAACGGTTCTGACGCCCCTAGGGCCTGAGAAGATTCACCGGGTGGAGTTGGGGACGATGGAAAAGGAACTGACACTCAAAGTAGAGCGGCGGGAGATCACCGGGAAGAAGGTGCGCCAGCTGCGGCGCGCAGGATGGCTGCCGGCCGTCATCTACGGGGCGGGCGTCGAGAGCGTACCGGTGCAGATCCGTTACCATGAGGCGGTCGACGCATACCGCCGCGCCGGGACCAGCACCATGGTGGGCATCCTGATGGAGAGACAGCGTGTCCCTCGGCCGGCCTTTATCCGCGAGGTCCAGCAGGACCCGATCAGCCTGCGATTCCTGCACATGGACCTGGAACTTGTGGACCCCCGGCGCCCGATCACCGTCAACGTGCCGCTTCTCCTCGTGGGCGAGTCGCCAGCCGCAAAGCAAGGGCTGGGGGTGCTCACCCACGGCATCGAGGAGATCGAGGTGCACTGCCTGCCGGCCGATGTCCCGCCCCACATCGAGGTCGACATCTCTGTGCTCGCGCGGCCGGACGATGCCATCTACGTACGCGACCTGAAGCTCCCACCGGAGATCGAGGTGCGTACGGACCCGGACACCGTCATCGCCTACATCGCGGCGATGCGCGGTGTGGAGGTCGAGGAAGCGGCCAAGGAAGCGGGCCCGGAAAAGAAGGAAGAGGCACAGTAGGCAAGGCTCGCTCGGGGAGAGGCCTGCCGCTGCGGCAGGCCTTCTCCTTTCCCAGAATTGAGGGCCGTATGACCACTCTCCTCGTACGGCATGCCGATCTTCTGGTCACGATGGACGCGGAGCGGCGGGTCCTGGAGGACGGCGGCCTCTGGATCGTGGACGGGGTCATCCGGGCACTTGGGCCCACCGCCGACCTCCCCCACACGGCCGATCGGGCCATCGATGCCCGCGGTATGGTCGTCCTGCCCGGGCTAGTGAACACCCATCATCACCTGTACCAGACCCTCACGCGTGCGCTTCCATCCGTCCAGGATGCGGAGCTGTTCGACTGGCTGAGACGCCTTTACCGCGTCTGGGGCGAACTGAACGCAGAGGCGGTCGACGTGAGCACGCGCCTGGGGATCGCGGAGTTGCTCCTGTCGGGGTGCACTACAACGACCGACCTTTACTACGTGTTCCCTCGGGGAAGCGACGTCTCCATCGACGTGGAGATCGCCGCGGCGCGCGACATGGGCATCCGCTTCCACGCTGGCCGGGGGTGTATGTCGCGCGGGCAGTCCTCCGGAGGCCTTCCTCCCGACGAAGTCGTGCAGCAGGAGGAAGAGATCCTTGCCGACAGCGAACGCCTCATCCGAAGGTACCACGACCCGCAGCCGTATGCGATGCTCCGCATCGACCTGGCCCCCTGCTCCCCGTTCTCGGTCAGCCCTCGTGCGATGGAGGAGATGCGCGACCTGGGACGGCGTTACGGGGTGCGCCTCCACACCCATCTGGCGGAGACACTGGATGAGGAGCGGTACTGCCTGGAAGTGTACGGGAGACGGCCGCTCGCCCTGATGGAAGCGCTCGGCTGGCTGGGGCCCGACGTCTGGTTCGCCCACGCGGTCCACCTGGATGCATCCGAGATCGGGCGTCTGGCAGAGACCGGAACCGGGGTGGCTCACTGCCCCACCTCGAACATGCGGCTGGGATCGGGGATTGCCCCGGTGGTGCCGATGCTTCGCGCCGGCGTGCCGGTGGGGTTGGCCGTAGACGGGAGCGCGAGCAACGATTCCTCCCATATGCTCGCGGAAGCCCGCTCCTGCCTGCTCCTGCAGCGTGTGCGGTATGGGGCAAGTGCGCTCTCGGTGAGCCAAGTGCTCGAGATGGCCACGCTGGGCGGCGCGCGCGTCCTCGGCCGGGAGGAGATCGGGTGCCTGGCCGTGGGCAAGGCTGCGGACCTGATCGGCATCCGCCGGGAGCGGCTGGAGCACGCCGGCGCCCAGCACGATCCGGTGGCAGCGCTCCTCCTGTGCAGCCCGGTCTATGTCGACCTCTCGATCGTGGCCGGCCAGGTGCGGGTGCAGGAAGGGGCGATCGTGGGGCTGGATCTGCCGGCCCTCGTCCGGCGCCACAACGCCTTGGCTGCAGAGATGGTCGCGCGGGCCGAGGTGCGCTTCGGGGAAAGGCTCTGCACCCGCCTCTGGCGAAGGGCAGTTCCGGGGTGCGAGGCTTAGCGGGAGAAAGCGGGGACGGTGCTATAATAGGGGAAGCGGGCCTGGCAGGCGGGCCCCGAGGGAGAAACGGAGGCCGGGGTGGAGACCCAAGCTCCTTGGCTCGAGCGTCTGTGGCAGGGCCTTCTGGACCTGCTCTTTCCCCCACGGTGTGTGGCCTGCCGCTGGCCGGGGAGCTGGCTCTGTCCCGCCTGCCTTTCGGGGGTCGGACGGGTCGAAGGGCCCGTGTGCGAGCGGTGCGGGCGGCCGCTTCTCCGCTCAGGGCTCTGCCCTTCCTGCCGAGCGGGCGGGCTGGCACTGGATTGCGTGCGTGCCCCGTTCTTCTTCGAGGGGGCATTGCAACGGGCGGTGCACGAACTGAAGTACCGCGGGCGACGGGTCTTCGCCGAACCTCTGGGCGAACTGCTGGCAGCCTACCTGGCTTCCCTGGGTTGGCCCGTTTCCACAATCGTCCCGGTGCCGCTCCATCCGCGCCGCGAACGGAGCCGGGGGTACAACCAGGCCGCTCTCATGGCGCGCGTGGTTGCCGGGCGGCTGGGATGGCCGGTACTGGAAAGAGGGCTGACGCGGGTGCGCGACACGCGCCCTCAGGTGGGGCTCGACCGCGAGGCCCGTCTGGAGAACGTCGCTTGGGCCTTTCGCTGGGAGGGCTCCGACCCACCTGGCCGCGTGGTGCTGCTGGACGACGTCTACACCACGGGAGCGACGATGGAGGCCTGCGCACGAACGTTGCGCCAGGCCGGGGTGGGCGAGGTGCGCGGGGTTGCCCTGGCCCGACCGCGCTTCGACCCTCCTGGGAGGATACCGTGAAAGAAGCCTTCCTCTACGAGAAATTGGAAGAAGGCCGCGTTCGCTGCAACCTGTGTGCGCACCGGTGCGTCATTGCCGAAGGGCATCGCGGGATCTGCGGCGTACGGGAAAATCAGGGAGGCGTGCTCTACAGCCTGGTCTATGGCCGGCCGATCTCCATGGCCGTGGACCCCGTGGAAAAGAAACCGCTTTTCCACTTTTACCCTGGGAGTACGGCCTTTTCCCTCGCCACGGTCGGATGCAACTTCCGCTGCCGGTTCTGCCAGAACGCCGATATCTCCCAGTGGCCACGGGAGCGCAAGACGATCGTCGGGGATACCGTGCCTCCGGAGCAAGTCGTGGCCGAAGCGCGCCGTTACGGCTCGCAGAGCATTGCCTATACCTATACCGAGCCGACCGTCTTTGCCGAGTATACCTACGACATCGCCGTCCTCGCCCACCAAGCGGGGATCGCGAACGTCTACGTGACCAACGGCTATATGACCCCCGAGATGCTAGACACCTTTCACCCGTACCTGGATGCGGCCAATGTGGACCTGAAATCGTTCCGCGACGCCTTCTACAAGGAACAGTGCGGGGCACGGCTGCAACCGGTGCTGGACAGCCTGAAGAAGATGGTCCAGCAGCGGGTATGGGTCGAGGTGACGACGCTCATCATCCCGGGCCTGAACGACGGGGACGACGAGCTGCGGGAGATCGCCACCTTCATCGCCCAGGAGCTCGGCCCGCAATATCCCTGGCATATCAGCCGCTTCATCCCCCATTACCGGATGCTCGATCGGCCGGTCACGCCGGTGGCTACCCTCCATCGCGCCCGCGAGATCGGCTACGAGGCGGGGTTGCGCTACGTCTACGAGGGGAACGTGCCCGGCGCGGGAGGGGAAGACACGCTCTGTCCGGGTTGCCATCGGCCGGTCATCCGGCGTTTCGGCTTCCAGGTGCTGGAGCGAGCGCTTCAGGACGGTCGCTGCCGCTTCTGCGGTACCGCTATCGATGGGGTTGGGCTCTAGGGCGTACCCCCACGTGGAGCGCGACGCTGCCCATCATGAGCCGCCGGAAGCGTACCGGATGCAACCCCACACGCTCCATCGCCGCCGCAAGCTCCTCCGGGGCAAGGAACAACTCCGCCGAGCGCGGCAGATAACGGTATGGGTCTGCGTCGCCGGTGAGCAGACGACCGAGCAGGGGCATGCCGACGGTGAAGTAGAGCCGCAGGAAGGGATGCCGGGGCCAGACCATCTCGAGGCAGACAACCCGCCCCCCAGGCCGTACGACGCGGGCTTGCTCCCGGAGCGCCCCCTCCACATCCGTCACGTTCCGCATCATGAAGGCGCTCAGCACGGCGTCGAAGGCCCCATCGGGGAACGGCAGGCGCAGGGCATCCCCCTCGACCCACCGGATGGGGAGTGTTTCGGCACGCGCGCGGCCCTGCAGGAGCATCGCCCGCGTGAGGTCCAGCGCGACGACGGTCGTGCCCGGCCAGCGGCGCAGGACGGCACGGGCGAGTTCTCCCTCTCCGGTGGCCACATCGAGCACCCAACCGCCGGCCGGGAGATCGGCTTCCGCCGCCGCAAGCCGCCTCCATGCCCGGATCTGCCCCAGAGAGAGCACCCGGTTCACCCGCTCGTAGTGGGGGGCTAGGCGGGTGAAAAGGGTGCGCACATAAGCCCGCTTTTCCTCCGGAGACGCAAACGTCATCCCAGCCACCCCTGGACCAGGTAACCGGCGGCCATCAGTAGCCCCGTCACGAGGTGGATGCGGATGGTCAGCGCGTTCGCCGGGGTCAGTTCCCGCGGATGGTCGTAGTGGACTCGGGCGATGCGGTAGGCCATCCAGGCCCAAGGGACGGCAAGCAACCCGAGCAGGGCGTACGGTGTGACGCGGTCCAGGAGGACACCCCCGAGGAGGCTGAGGAAGGTCGCGGCGAGCAGGATGCCGTACACGGCCGCGGCGCGCTTTCGGCCCATGCGCACGACCAGGTGGTCTTTCCCGACCGCCGCATCGGCAGGAGCATCCTGGAACTCGTTGATCCACAGCACAAGCGCGATGAGCACCCCGACCGGAAGGCCGGCGATCACCGGTTCCCAGCTCGGGCGCCCCGTCTGGACAATGTAGGCCCCGAGCACCATCAGCGGCCCGAAGGAAAGCCCCACGGCGAGCTCCCCGATGCCCGTGCGCGCCAGGCGGAACGGCGGCGCAGTGTAAAAGAACCCGCAAAAGACACCGAAAATGCCCAGCCACAGGATCGTCCAGCTGCGGGTGTAGGCCAGTACAAGGCCAATCAGGGAACCGACGACAAAGAAGGCGACCCCCTGCCAGAGCATCTCCTTCGGCCGAACCAGCCCCAGCTGGATCACGCGGCTTCCTCCGGTAAAGGGGTTGGCGAACTCCCGATTCACCTCGTCCGATCCCCAGGTGTGGTCGAAATAGTCGTTCGTCATGTTCGTGCCGGCGTGCAGACAGACTGCCCCGATCAGGGCGAGCAGGAAGCCCCAAAGATGGAACCCCCCCGTGCGAGCCCAGGCAAGGGCCGTGCCCAGGGCGACCGGGACGAGGCTCGCGGTGAAAAAGGGAGCGCGCATCTTGACCACCCACAGGGGGGGCATACGGCGAGGCGCAGCGTTCTCGGCCATGAGCGGTACCTCCATAGGTTGGTCAAAGCGGCGGGGATTGTACCACGGCCGGCAGGCGTTTGCAAATGGGCTCCGAGATCGGTGGACGGCTTGCCGACGCGAAAGGCGCTTGCCGGTCCGGGGCAGTTCACCAGGCCGCAAGAGCGCAGCATCGCGGCCACGAAGGGGTTGGCCCTCCCTTGCCGCACAGGCTCTCCGGAAGGTCTACAGGCCGCTCACCACGCAC
>JBMFPK010000152.1:0-6331 GCA_049969155.1 Chloroflexia bacterium
AGCGCGACGGCCTGCTCCAGGTCTCGTGCCACATCCTCCGGTCGGTGCGCGTCGGAAGAGAACACGATCGGCACACCATGCGCATAGCACCGGCGGAGGAACGCCTCCGCCGGGTAGATCTCCCGGCACGGCCGGCGCAGCCCCGCTGTGCTCACTTCGACGGCCACTCCCGCCTCGGCGAAAGCGGTCGCGGCCCCCTCGTAGAGCGGCTCCAGGTCGAACGAAGGGCGATGGCCCGCCAGTTTCACCAGGTCGATGTGCGCCATGATGTCAAAGAGCCCGCTCCTGGCCGCCTGGATCAGCCGCGCGAAGTATTCCCGGTAGACTGCATCGATGTCGCGGCCCTCCCAGCTTTCCAGCCGATCCAGGTGGTCGAACCCCCAGGCACCCAGCCAGTGCACGGAACCTAGAACAAAGTCCAAAGGGTATGCCCCAAGGAGCTCCCGCAACGCCTCTTCGGAGCCGGGAAAGTAGTCTACCTCCAGTCCCAAGCGTAAGGTCACATCGGACGGGTCCGCTTCCCGTAAAAAGGCGACGTACTGGCTCAGGTGGTAGCGGGGACGGGCGAGCCACCACCGTTCTGCATACGCACGTTCTTCGGGGTCGGGGTCGATTTCCCACCATTTCCCGGACACAACCGAACCCTCGAAGAAGTCGTGCAGATGCTCGGTGAAGCCCAGTTCCTGGAGCCCGGTCTGTCTGGCGGCCTCGACGAAGGCGCCCAGCCACTCGGGGCGGTAGGGGCCCCTTTCCAGGTGGACGTGATAGTCGGCGCGGAAAGGCATCGGAATCCTCCCGGGAGAAGAACGCGACTCGACGGGCGCATTCTACCACACCTCAGGTCGAACGACAACGCGCGCGGTCGGAAGCCTCCCACCGGGCCACAGGCCGATCCTGCCCACAAGTCGGGCCACACCCCTTCTTAGATGGGCCAAATCCTCCCCAATGTCGCGCCCGCCCTGGCAAATAGCGGGTTTGGGGAAACAAGCCCGCCTAGCACCCGCCCGGGCAAAGCCGTTGGAAAACGGAGGAAACCCCCTCCTTCCCCAGTGCGTCCATCTGTGCAGGCTCTTGCGTGTGGATCTTTCCCCCAGGAGGTGCGCCGATGAAACGGTGTTGGCTTCTCGCGGCAGCTGCCCTTCTTGCGGCCCTCTTCTTCTCGCCAGCCGCCCGTGGCGACGGCCTGATCATCATCGACCCGGTGCCGCCCGGCAGGCCGGCCTACCTGACCGTCGTCTACCACCACGTCGAGGTCACCATCGAGGACCAGGTGGCCGTCACGCGCATCGACCAGCTCTTCCGAAACGACCAGGAGACCACCGTCGAGGGGACCTACATCTTTCCTCTCCCCGAGGAGGCTTCCATCCAGCGCTTTGCCATGTACGTGGATGGGAAACCGCTCGAAGGCAAGGTGCTCAGCCGTGAGGAGGCTCGGGCCATCTACGAATCGATCGTGCGACGGAACCGTGACCCGGCCCTGCTGGAATATGTCGGCCGCAACGCCTTCCAGGCCAGTATCTTCCCGATCGCCCCGCACGAGGAGAAACGGATCCAGATCGAATACGCCCAGTTGCTTCCCGCAGAACAGGGCTTGGTCGAATACGTGTACCCGCTGAACACCGAACGCTTTTCTCCCCAGCCGATCGAGGACGTTGCCATCACCGTGCGCCTCCAATCGAAGGAGCCCCTGACGGCCATCTACTCCCCCAGCCACGAGGTCAAGATCACGCGCGACGGCAACCACCGCGCGACGATCGGCTACGAGGAACGCGACGCCCTCCCGGAGCGCGACTTTGTCCTCTACTACGCCGTCTCCGCCGAGGACGTGGGCGTAAACCTCCTGACCTATCGCACACGGGGGGAGGATGGCTTCTTCCTCCTGCTCGTGGCCCCGCCGGCAGACGCAGCCGACCGTAAGGTCGTGGCCAAGGATGTGCTCTTGGTGCTGGACACTTCCGGGAGCATGGACGGGGAAAAGATCGAGCAGGCCAAGGCAGCCCTCGCCTTCGTGCTGAGCCACTTGAACGCAGACGATCGCTTTGCGGTGATCGCGTTCCATTCGGCGGTTTCGACCTATGCGGATCGACTCTTGCCGGCGTCCGAACGGGCCGGCGCGCTGCAGTACGTGGAGGGCCTGGCCGCCGGAGGTTCCACGGACATCGATGGCGCGCTCGCACGAGCGCTCGATCTGGCCGATCGGGAAAGCACCCGGCCCCAATTGATCCTTTTTCTGACAGACGGGCTTCCCACGGTCGGCGAGCAGGACACGGCCCGTATCCTGGAGAACGTGCGCCGCCGCGCCAGTCCGAACATCCGCCTCTTTGCCTTCGGCGTGGGCTACGACGTGAACAGCGCCCTCCTAGATGCCCTTGCCCAGGAGAACCATGGTGCCAGCACCTATATCCTGCCCGGGGAAAATCTGGAAGAGCGGGTCTCCGCCTTCTACAGCAAGATCGAGTCCCCGGTGCTGACCCACCTGGAGCTCGATCTGGACATCCCTGTCTGGGACACGTACCCGCACTCGCTGCCGGACCTTTTCTTGGGCAGCCAGCTCGTGTGGGTCGGCCGGTACCGGGAAGCGAGGTCGACGACCCTCGTGTTGCGTGGCAGGGTCAACGGGGAGGACCGAATCTACCGCTACGAGGACCTGACCTTCCCCGAAGAAGACATGCACCGCGACTTTATCCCCCGGCTGTGGGCGATGCGCAAGATCGGCTACCTGCTGAACGAGATCCGCCTGCACGGGGAAAATCCGGAGTTGATCGATGAGATCGTCGAACTGAGCCTGCGCTACGGCGTCATCACCCCCTACACCTCGTTCCTGGTCGATGAGACCGGCCGCGTCCTGACGGAGCGCGGGCTCGAGGAGAGCAAACAGGCGTTCGGGGCAGCGATTCCGGTCCTTGCCCCGGAAGTAGGGGCAGATGGCGTCACCTACAGCCTGGAGCGGCAGCGCCTGAGCGAAAGCGAAACCGCCTACGCAAGTGCCCGGCCCGCCGGCTTGCGCCAGGTGGGGGAGCGCACCTTCCTGCAGGTGAGCGGTGTCTGGACCGACACGACCTACCGGCAGGGCACCCCCACGAGGAAGGTGACCTTCGGCAGCGATACCTACTTTGCCCTGGCCGCACGGAACCCACAGTGGGCCCGCTACCTATCCCTGGGCGAACGGGTGATCGTGGTGCTGGATGGAGCAGCGTACGAGGTCGTCCCCGAAGATGTCCCGCCGGTTCCCCTGCCGGCCGATCCCACACCTACGGCCGGCCCCTCTCCATCCATCACGCCGGGCCCGAGCGCTGTACGCGAACTTCCGGGCGGAGTGGCGGTGCTCCTGCTCGCTGGCGTGGCCGGACTGGCTGTCGGAGCTGGCCTCCTGATCGGACGGCGTCGCTAGCGCTGGCTCGCGCAGCACGTCGCCCGGGCTGCTTGTAGGGGCGGGTACCTACCCGCCCCTGCCGCATGCCGGGATCCCCGGCATCGACGCAACGGATCTCCAGGAGCCCATTTGGGGCCCGTCGGCCGCAGCGCGTTTGCCTGCCCGGGCAGGCACCGGTACAATAGGAGGCGAGCGATTCTCGGCACCGAGGAGGCACGATGCCCTACGCTGTGGAAATCGAGGGGCTAACCCGGCGTTTCGGCGATTTCACCGCTGTGGACAGCGTCACCTTCCGCGTGCGGGAAGGGGAAATCTTCGGGCTACTCGGTCCCAACGGCTCGGGCAAGACGACTACGATCCGTATGCTCTGCGGTCTGCTCGTTCCCACGGCCGGCCGGGCACGCGTGCTCGGCTACGATGTCGCCCGGCAACCGGAGGAAGTCAAGGCGCGTATCGGCTATATGTCGCAACGCTTCTCGCTCTACAGCGACCTGACCGTTCGGGAGAACCTGGAGTTCTACGCCGGCATCTACCGGGTCCCACCTCAGGAGGCCCGCGAGCGAATCGACGCCTTCCTGCGCCTGGTCGGGCTGGAGGAGCGACAACGGGAGCGCGTGGAGAACCTCTCCGGAGGCTGGAAGCAGCGGCTGGCATTGGGATGCGCCATCCTGCACCGCCCGCGCATGCTCTTCCTGGATGAACCGACGGGCGGTGTGGACCCGGCCTCGCGGCGGGAGTTCTGGGAACTCATCTACGGCCTGGCCCAGCAGGGGACCACCATCCTGGTGACGACCCACTATATGGACGAAGCGGAACATTGCCATACCGTCGGCCTGATGTACCAGGGCCACCTGATCGCCTGTGACAGCCCCGGGGGCCTGAAGCAAAGCGCTATGCGCGGACAGGTCTTCGAACTGGATTGCTCGCCCCTCACCGCGGCACTCGATCGGCTCCCGTCTCTTCCGGGAGTGTACGAGGTGGCCGTACACGGTGCCCTGCTGCACGTCGTTTCGGACGCCGAAGCCGGGCCGATGCTACAGGATGCCCTGGAAGAGATGGGGATTCGAGTGCACTCCCTCGTCCCGATCGCTCCCTCGCTGGAGGACGTCTTCATCTCGCTGGTCCGGCGTCCGGTGGAGCTGGAGCGCCCGCAGGAAGGGTAACCTGCACGCGTTCGATGCGCGGTCCACGCATCTGCAGGACACGCAGTTCTGTCCCGTGATAGGTGAGGGCTTCTCCTTCCGCCGGTAGGCGCTGCAGATAGGTAAGGATGAAACCGGCGACCGTCTCGTAATCCTCCCCCAAAGGGAGGTCGAGGCCCAGTTCGGCGTTCGCGTCTTCCACGCGGAGCTGCCCGGAGACGACAAAGGCCCGTTCGCCCACCTTCTGGAACGGGCTCGGTTCGCGGTCCAGTTCGTCCTGGAGCTCTCCGACGATCTCTTCCACGATGTCTTCCACGGTCAGCATGCCGGCCATTCCGCCGTACTCGTCCACCAGGATGGCCATACGGGCATGGTCCTGCCGCAACTCCTCGAGCAGGTCGCCGACCGGTTTCGTCTCGGGTACAAAGAGGGCTGGCCGCATCCAGTCCCGCACCGGCCGCTGCAGGTCGGCCTCCGAGAGGGGCATATCGAGCCACAGGTCCTTCAACGAGACCACCCCGACCACATCGTCGATGCCGCCGGGGCCGAGCACCGGGAAGCGGGTGCGCCCGGTGCGGCGAAAGAGCGCGATCAGTTCGCGGGCCGGCGCGTCGGCCGGCACAGTGACGACATCGGGCCGCGGGGTCATCACTTGCCGAGCTGTCAGCCGGCGAAAGTCAAAGACGCTGTCCAGCATGCGCCGTTCTTCTTCCTCCAGCACCCCCTCCCGACGGCTCGCCTCCACGAGCATCTTCAGTTCGGCCACCGAGTGAACCCGTTCGTGACCCCGGGCCGGTTTCACGCGGATCAGTTTCAGGAACAGGTCTCCCGCCCCGTTCAGGAGCCAGATGAAGGGCAGGAAAAAGTAGAAACTCCACAGGATCGGACGGGCGACCGCGAGGGCAGTGCGCTCGGGGTCCTGCAGCGCGATCGACTTCGGCGCCAGTTCCCCCACCACGACGGTGAGCAAGGTGATCAGGGCGAAAGAGAGCACCGCGGAGATGCTGGCCCGAGCCGGGCCGATCCAGGCATCGGGGATCAGGCGGAGGATCGGGAGGAAGACCGGCGCAAGGGCCTCCTCACCGATCCAGCCTAGGAGGAGGCTGGCCATGGTGATCCCAAGCTGGGTGGCGGCGATGAAGCGATCGGGGTCACGGATGGCATGCTGGACCACGCGCGCGCTATGGTTGCCCTGGGCGACCAGCTCCTCGACCCGTGTCCGCCGGATGCTCACCAGGGCAAACTCGGCCGCGACGAAGAAGGCGTTCACCAGGACCAGCGCGACAACGAGCAGCAGTTTCAACAGGACAGACATCGAAACGCTCAGAGCGAACCCCTGTTCGCTTCGAAAGACATTCTACCCGGCCCTTGCATCGGAGTCAAGTGCGCCCCCTCCGGCAGGCCGGAGGAAGCGGGCCAGCACGCCACTCGGCCCCGACATCCTCTCCTCACTCGTGCTGGCACGAATGGTGCCCCGAAACGCTGTTCAGATGCCGCGGGACGGCTGTCGCGAAGGCGGTTTTGGGCCCGTTGCGGCCGGTTGGGGGCCGCCGTAAAGGCCTATGTGGGATTTATGAGCGGATGTCAGACTCGGCCAGCGCGCTAGGACAGGCAAGAAGTGGTATAATGGCCCTGTCCTTTCGGGAGGGAGCAGGCAGAGAAATCGGAGGAACCGAAATGGATCAGACAAGCAGCGTTCCCCGAGGCCTCGGGAGCAGGATGCAGCTCCTGCTTTGCCTCCTGAGCTTCGTAGCGGTCCTTTCGTCGTGCGCGCCGACAGCCGTTCCCACAAGCAAGCCGACCGCCGTTCTCCCCT
>JBMFPK010000153.1:0-6317 GCA_049969155.1 Chloroflexia bacterium
CCGCTATCGGGTACAGCGCCTCGGCTTCGCCGTGCTCATCCTGGCTTCCGTCGTCGTGGTGCTGCCGATCCTGTTTGTGGTGGGAACGATCATCGTCCGGGGGGCGGGAGCGATTTCCTGGGAGTTCCTGACCGCTATGCCCCGCGAGGGGATGCGGGAGGGCGGGATCCTGCCGGCGATCGTGGGGACGATCGCCTTGACGCTGGGGACGGCGATCGTGGCCATCCCGCTGAGCATCGGCGGCGCCATCTACCTGGCCGAATATGCCCGGGACACGCTCCTCACGCGGCTGATCCGCCTGGCGATCATCAACCTGGCGGGCATTCCCTCCGTCGTCTATGGGCTTTTCGGGCTGGGTCTGTTTGTGCTCTTTCTCGGCTTCGGATCTTCGATCCTGGCCGGCGCTCTCACGCTGGCCATCATGACGCTGCCGGTGATGATCAGCGCGGCGGAGGAAGCGCTCCGCTCGGTTCCGGTGGAGTTCCGGATGGTGAACGCCAGCCTGGGCGGGACGCGCTGGCAGGGGATCCGCCGCATCATCCTCCCCCAGGCGCTTCCCGGGATCATCACCGGGGTGCTTCTGGGGCTGCTCCGGGCGGCCGGCGAAACGGCGCCCATCCTGTTCACGGTCGCCGCCTTCTACCTGCCGCGCCTGCCCCGTTCCCCTTACGACGAGACGATGGCGCTACCCTACCACCTCTACGTGATCAGCACACAGGTGCCGGGGATGCCGCTCGAGGTGCAGTACGGGACCGCCCTGGTCCTCCTGGTCTTGGTGCTCTCGTTGAACCTCACCGCAACCCTCATCCGCAGCTACTTTCGGAGGAAACGCCCGTGGTGAACGAGGCCAAGATCCGCATCGAACACGTCACGTATGCCTACGGGTCCCAGGTGGCGCTGAAGGATGTGTCCCTGGACATCCCTGCGCGGGCAATCACCGCCCTTTTTGGACCGGCTGGAGGGGGCAAGACCACTCTGCTGCGGCTGATCAACCGGCTAAACGATCTCGTGGAAGGGACACGGATGTCGGGACGGATCTTCCTGGACGGACAGGATATCTACGCCCCCGCGGTCGACATCACCGCCCTGCGGCGCCGTGTGGGGATGGTTTTTGCTCTGCCACTGCCGCTTCCGGGGACCATCCGGGAGAACGTCTGCTACGGGCCCCGCCTTGCGGGCATCCGGGACCGTGCCCGGCTCGACCAGATCCTGGAAAGGAGCCTGGTACAGGCAGCGCTGTGGGACGAGGTGAAGGACCGCCTGGACGAGCCGGCAAGCGCCCTCTCCGGGGGGCAGCAGCAGCGGCTGTGCATCGCGCGCAGTCTGGCCCTCGAGCCAGAGGTGCTCCTGCTGGATGAGCCGACCTCCGGCCTGGATCCGATATCGACCGGCAAGGTGGAGATGACGCTCTTTGCGCTGAAGGCTTCGTATACGATCGTCATCGTGCCCCACAGCATCCAGCAGGCCGCTCGCATCGCCGACTACGCGGCTTTTTTCCTCATGGGAGAGCTGGTCGAGGCCGGCCCCGGACAGCAGATCTTCACCAACCCAAAGGACCGGCGGACCGAGGACTATATCACGGGTCGGTTTGGGTAGGCGATGGACCAGCGTCCGAAGATCCAGGTGCACGATCTGAGCTTCTACTACGGCCGCTACCGGGCGCTCTCCGGCATCACCTTGGAGATCGAGGACCGCCAGATCACCGCGCTGATCGGTCCCTCGGGGTGCGGGAAATCGACTTTCCTGCGCTGTCTCAACCGGATGAACGATACGATTCCGGGTGCCCGGGTGAAGGGCCGGATCCTCCTGGATGGGGAGGACATCTACGCCCCGGACACGAACGTCGTCGAGCTGCGCAGGCGGGTGGGCATGGTTTTCCAGCGGCCAAATCCCTTCCCCCAGTCGATCTTTGACAATGTCGCCTTCGGCCCACGGGTGCGGGGGCTGGCGCGTGGGAGGGCACTTGCAGACCTTGTGGAGGAGAGCCTCCGGGCCGCCGCCCTTTGGGACGAGGTGAAGGACAACCTGCGACAGGACGCGCTCAACCTCTCGCTGGGGCAGCAGCAGCGGTTGTGCATCGCCCGGGCTATCGCCGTCCGCCCTGAGGTCATCCTGATGGACGAACCGTGCTCCGCCCTGGACCCGATCGCCACGCTGGAGATCGAAGAACTCATGCAACAGCTGAAGGAACGCTATTGCATCGTGGTCGTGACCCACAACATGCAGCAGGCGGCACGCGTGTCCGACTGGACGGGCTTTTTCTGGCTGGGGGAACTGGTGGAATATGCCCCTACGCGCACGATCTTTACCAACCCCAGCCAGAAGCTGACCGAGGACTATATCACCGGGCGCGCCGGGTGAGGAGCGAGCGCAGTTCCGGAGAGACTTGCAGGAGGGGACGATGCGTGTGGCGATCGATGCGCGGTTGCTCTACTACCGCAGGGCCGGGATCGGGCAGTACACGTTACGCCTGGTGGAGGCGCTCACCCGGGTGGCCCCGCAGGAGCACTTTTTGCTCCTCCAGGATCGGCGACAGACCGGCCGACTCCTGGAGGCACCGAACCTGCGCCACGTCCCTATCTGGACGCCCAGCCACCACCGATGGGAAAGCGTCACCCTGCCGCTGGAGCTGACCCCGCTGCGGCTCGACCTGCTGCACAGCCCTGATTTTGTGCTTCCGGAGCGCCGTCGCTACGCCGGTGTGGCCACGGTCCACGATCTGGCCTTCCTGCGCTTTCCCCGTCTCGTCACCCCGCAGGCCGCGCGGTACTACGGACGGGTGCGAGAGGCCGTGCGGAGCGCCGAACGGGTGATCGCGGTCTCGGAGTGCACAAGACGCGATCTCTTGGAGCTGCTCGATGTCCCGGAGGAGAAGGTGCGGGTGGTGCACGAAGCGGCCGGCCCCTCCTTTTTCCCGCAGAAGATGGACCTTCAGGAGCGGCGCACCTTCCGCGGCCGCGTGTTGGCGCCACAGCAGTTCATCCTCTTTGTGGGGACGATCGAACCGCGCAAGAACTTGACCGGCTTGCTGCGCGCGTTCCACCGCATGCAGGAGCGCTACGCGGACCTGAAACCCCACCCGCGCCTGGTGATCGCGGGCGAGGAAGGGTGGCTTTCGGAAGAAGTGTTCCGACTGGTGAACGAACTCCGCCTGGCTCAGGAGGTCGCTTTCATCGGGAGCGTCCCGAGCGCCGATCTCGTCTGGCTGTACCGCGCAGCGCGCTTTTTCGTTTTCCCCTCCCTCTACGAGGGCTTTGGGCTTCCTCCGCTGGAGGCGATGGCCTGTGGGACGCCGGTCATTGCCTCGACGGCCGGAGCGCTTCCGGAGGTCGTCGGGGACGCCGGATGGCTCGTGCCTCCCGAGGACACGGAGGGGTGGGCGGAGGTGATGGCGCGGCTTTGGAGCGACGAAGCGGCGCGCGAACAGCTGCGGGTCCGGGGTCTCGAGCGGGCTTCGCGCTTCTCCTGGGAAGAGGCAGCCCGGAGCACGCTGGAGGTCTATCGAGAGGCGGTAGAGGTCCGGAGGAGCTAGGGTGAGGGAAGAACGCGGTGTGGATCCTCGACGTACGGTGCGTTTCTACCTGCGCAAGGTGAACCGCGCGGTTTCGCTGTACCATCTGATCGAGGAAGGGGACCGCATCGCCGTAGCCGTCTCCGGAGGGAAGGACAGCCTCTCCCTCCTACGTCTGCTCCGGGAGCGGCCGGCCTACTTCCCCCCGTCCTACGAGCTCGTCGCCATCCACGTAACATACATCGGCTGGGACGTCGGTGCGCCGCCACCCGAGGTGCTCGAGGAGCACTTTCGCCGGGAAGGTGTGCCCTACCGCATCGAGACGGTCGATTTCCGCGACGAAACGCCGGGGTGCTTCCGCTGCAGCTGGGTGCGGCGCAAAGCCCTCTTCACCGCCGCTCACGAGCTGGGGTGTAACAAGCTGGCGCTGGCCCATCACCTCGAGGACATTGCCGAGACGACCCTCATCAACTTGCTGCTGCACGGCCGGCTGGAGCGCCCAGAACCCTACTACCCGCTTTTCGGCGGCGTCCTGATGCTCATCCGACCGCTTGTTTTCCTGCGGAGCCACGAGCTGCGGCGCTTTGCGCGCCTGTTCGACCTTCCGGTCTACGAGAGCCGTTGCCCGTACAGCCGCACAGGGGTACGCGGCCGATTGCGGGCGTTCCTATCAGAGCTGCAGCGTACCTGCCCGGAGCTGTACATCAACGTTTTCCGCAGCGTGGAACGGTACCGGCCGGTGCGGGGAGAGTTGGACCGGGCTGCCCGCGGACGGGGTTCGTTCGGCTTGACGGAGGGAACGCTATGGACCAACGGGGCCGAGGGAAACAGGACGATCCGATAGACGCTCGTGCGCCCTGCAAGGGGCAGCGGGTCGAGGCTCTGAAGGCACGTCTCCCCGAGATCGGAGAGGGGTTGGGAGTGTATCGCGCGCTGCTGGATGAGCTTCCCGAAGCGGTCCTCGTGAGCGACCTGGGAGGAACCGTGCTGTGGGCCAACCGAGCAGCCGCGCTGCTCTTCCAAGAAGGATGCCGGAACCTGGAGGGGCGATCCCTGCAGGAGTGGACGAGGGAATGGGAGGGTACCCCGATGCCCGGGGTGTTCTGGAGCGGGTGGGTGCCGCACGCCCGAGGGAAAAACGTCCACGCGACCGTTATCGGCCTCCCCGGCGTGGGTGGGGAGGTCGAAGCGCTGGGATGGATCCTCCGGGACCGTCAGCGTCTCGAGCCTGTGGAGCTGGCCAGGAAGCAGGACGAACTCTGGTACAACACCCTGGCCGAGGCGGCACGCGATGCGATCTTTGTGATCGGAAGGGAAGGCGGGGTGCTGTACGTGAACACCGCGGCCGCCCGGTTGGTCGGCCTGCCGCCGGGCGAACTGCTCGGCCGGCTGCCAGAAGAGCTGTTCCCTTCGTTCGAGCGCCAGCGGGCGAACCTGGACCGCGTGTTCGAATCCGGCGCGCCGCTTTTCGTCGAGGACGAAATAGAATTCCAGGGAAGGAAGATGTGGCTCGAGACCTCCTTGGTGCCGCTGGCCGGGGAAGACGGCCGGGCGGAGGCCGTGCTGGGGATCTCCCGCGATGCGACCGACCGGAAGCAGGCCGAGGAGGCCCTGCGCCGGTCCGAGCTTCGGTACCGCGCGACCATCGATGCCCTGACAGATCTGATCCATACGGTGGACCGCGAACTGCGCGTCGTCCTGTGCAACCGCGCGCTCGAGCGCCGGATGGAAGAGCTGGGCCTGGGCCCGGAGATCATCGGGCGCTCGCTGTTCGACCTTTTCCCGTTCCTGCCGGAACGGGTGCGGGAGGAATACGAGGAAGTGTTTCGCACCGGCCGGCCCGTCTTCACCCAGGAGGAAATATGGCTGCAGGGACGCCTGTTTATCACCGAGACGCACAAGATCCCGATCCTGGAAGGAGACGGCGTCCATTACATCGTGACGGTGATCCACGATATCACGGAGCGCTGGCAGGCGGAGCAGGCACTGCGGGAAAGCGAGGAGCGCTACCGCACATTGGTCGAAACGTCCCCGGATGCCATCGTGCTGACCGATCTGGAAGGGCGGGTCTTGATGGCCAACCAGCGAGCGGCGAGCCTGTACGGCGTTTCCTGCCCGGAAGAACTCGTGGGCAACGACGGTTTCGAGCTTCTGGCCCCTCACGAGAGAGAATGGATGGAAGCGGCCGTGCGGCGCGTATTCGAACGGGGGACCGTTCAAGAGCTGGAGTATACCGTTCGCACGTCGGACGGCCGGTCGGTCCCGATCGAGTTGAGCCTCTCGCTGGTCCTCGACGCAGAGGAACGGCCCACCGGATTCCTAGCTGTGGCCCACGACCTGACGGAACGGAAACAGCTGGAAACGCAATTCCTGCAGGCCCAGAAGATGGAGACGCTCGGCCGTCTGGTCGGAGGCATCGCCCATGACTTTAACAACCTCCTCACCGCACTGAAGGGGTACGCGGCGCTGGCCTGTGCCGAGGTGCCCACGGAGAGCCAGGCGCAGGAGGATCTCCAGCAGCTGCTTCGGATCGTCGATCAGGGCGCTCGCTTGACGAGACAGCTGCTCTCGTTTGCGCGACGGCAGACGCTGGAGCCGCAGGTCCTCGACCTGAACGAGATCGTGGCCGACCTGGAGCGTATGCTGCGACGCCTGATCGGCGAGACGATCGAGTTCCGCCTGAACCTGGATCCGCAGCCGTGCCTGGTGCGGGCAGACCGCGCCCAGCTTGAACAGGCCCTGATGAACCTCGTCGTGAATGCGCGCGATGCGATGCCGCGTGGGGGCAGGCTGACCGTGGAGACCT
>JBMFPK010000154.1:0-6271 GCA_049969155.1 Chloroflexia bacterium
CTCGAGCCGCCGGGGACCCTCCTGGAGGTCGGGTGCGGCACAGGACACTTTACCCGTTGGCTAGAGGAAACGGGCTGGGCGACCGTGGGGCTGGATGCTTCGCCGGCCATGCTGGCGGAGGCGCGGGCACGGGGCGGACAACGGCTCCTCATTGGGGACGCCCTCCGGCTGCCGTTCCCGGACGCGGCCTTCGATGTGGTCGCCCTGATCACTGTGCTGGAGTTCCTTCCGGATGCACGGGCAGGGCTACGGGAGGCGTGGCGCGTCGCGCGGCGCGGCCTACTTCTGGGGGTGCTGAACCGGATGAGCCCGATCGCCTGGTGGCGGAGGCTCGTGGGGCGCTTCCGCCCGGATGTGTACCGTGCGGCGCGCTTCTACGCGCCGGGGGAGCTGCGACGCCTCGTGGGGGAGACGGCCGGCCGGCCCGTTTCCCTGCGGTGGGGGACGACCCTCTGGCCGCGCTGGCTTCCGCTGGAGGGCGGGCCGCTCCCGGGCGGGGCGTTCATCGCTCTGGCTGCACGGAAGATCGCCGGTTGAGCAGGCAAAAGGAGCCGCCGATGTTCGTGGGCGTGCAGGTGAGCCTCTATCCGTTGGGACAGGAAGACCTCCTTCCGGGGATCCAGGACGTGTGGAACGCCCTGGAAGAGGCCGGTCTGCAGCCGCAGCCTGGCCCGATGAGCACCCTGGTCTATGGGGAAGACGAGACCGTGCTCGGGGCGCTGCGGGAGGGGTTCCGGCGCGCTGCGGCGCGGGGACGCGCGGTGATGGTGATCACCCTGACGAACGCGTGCCCGATGCCGCGCAGGTGAGCCAAACGATGTCGCTTTCCCTGTATCCGGGTGCCGAAGCAGCCCCCCTGGCGCTCAAGGACGTACGGCGGGCGCTGAGGACGCGCTCCTTCGGCCGGCAGATGCTCCACTTTGGCCGTGTGGGGTCGACGAACGAGGTCGCCCGCCGACTGGCCCGGCAGGGGGCACCGGAAGGGCTGCTCGTCTGGGCCGAGGAACAGACGGCCGGCCGGGGTCGCTCGGGCCGACGCTGGGAGGCTCCCTGGGGCTCGGCTCTCCTCGTCTCGTTGTTGCTGCGTCCGCGTTTCCTCCCCCCGGAACGCGCTTTCCTCCTCTCCGCACTGGCCAGCCTGGCGATCGGCGAAGCGGTGGAGACGCTCACGGGGCTCCCTGCGGAAGTCAAGTGGCCGAACGACATCCTGGTGAACGGGCGCAAGTGTTGCGGGATCCTCCTGGAACTGGAAGCAACGCGGCACGGCATCGACGCCGCGGTGCTGGGCTGGGGCCTGAACGTGAACGTCCGCTTCGAAGGGGCGCTTGCGGAAACCGCGACCAGCCTGGCCGAGCAACTCGACCGACCCCTCCCTCGGCTTCCCCTGCTGGTGGCCTGCCTGGAACGGCTGGAAACCCGCTACCACGCGCTGCGTGCCGGCAGGTACGGGGAGGTGTGGCACGAGTGGCGCGCGCGGCTGAGGATGCTGGGGAAATGCGTCCGGGTCTGCAGCAGCGAAGGGGCTTTCGTCGGCGAAGCGGTAGACGTGGAGACCGACGGCGCACTCCTCGTCCGCCGCGGGGACGGGACCCTGATGCGCGTGGTGGCCGGGGATGTCTCGATCCGCCCGATTGCGGCGGCCGGATCGGTTGTGGTAGAATAGATCGCGTGGCCCGGAGTCAGGAGGTCCTCGGATGCGCGGTGCGAAAGGACGGAACGCGCGTTTTCGCTTGGACACCGGCCTATACCGCCAGATGCTGGAGGCGATGAGCGACCTCCTGATCGTCCTCGATCCCGACGGGGTCGTCCAGGAAATCCTCTCCTCTCACGAGGCCTTCCGGCGCCTCTTTCCGGCAGAAGCCGTCGGCCGTCCGATATACGAACTGGTGCATGCCTCCGAGGCTGGAATGGCACTCCGAGAAGCGATCGCCCACGCCGTGAGGACCGGCGCGGCGATAACGACCGAGCACGCCATACGGCTGGAGGGAAGGGAGATCTGGTTCGAGGCGCGCGTCTCTCGCCTGGTGGACGAGGCGGGCCGGCCGGTAGGCGTGCTGCTGGCCGCGCGCGATATCACGGAAAGGCACCGTACCCTCCAGGCGCTCGAGGAGAGCGAAGCACGCTACCGTTCGCTCGTCGAACAGTCGAACGACGCCATCTACCTCCTGGCCGGGCGCCGGTTCCATTTCGTCAACCGGCGCTTCCAGGAGCTATTGGGGGTCACGGCCGAGGAAGTGCGAGACCTCGACTTCATGGAGCTCGTTGCACCACAGAGCCGTCCGATCATCGAGGAACGAGAAGAACGGATCCGCCGAGGGGAACCGGTGCCTTTCCGCTACGAGTTCACGGCCCGCCGGCGAGACGGGCAGGAGATCGACCTGGAAGCCTCGGTCACCTACATCCCCTTCGAAGGAGGCATCGCCACCCAGGGCATCCTGCGGGACATCACCGCGCGAAAGCGTGCTGAGGAACGCCTCCTGCGCCGGGAACGCTATCTGGCTTGCCTTTCCTCGATCGCAAGAAGTCTGCTCCAGGCCGAGGACCCGGAAGACGTGCTGCCGGAAGTGCTGGCCCGGCTGGGGGAGGCGGCAGAGGTCAGCCGAGTCTACCTGTTCGAGAATCACGTGAACGCGGATGGGACTTTGCGCACGAGCCAACGCTTCGAATGGTGTGCTCCTGGGATCGAGCCGCAGATCGACAACCCGGAGCTACAGGGCTTTCCGGTAATCGAAAGGGGATTCGGACGCTGGGTGGACATGCTGGGGCGAGGGGAAGTGATCGTGGGCAAGGTCGCCGAGTTCCCGGAATCGGAACGACCGGTGCTGGAGGCGCAGGGGATCGTCTCCATCCTGGTCCTGCCGCTGCGGGTGCGCGGGAACCTCTACGGGTTCATCGGCTTTGACGTGTGCGACCGCGTTCGAGAGTGGGAAGAGGCCGAGGTGGCCCTCCTGGCTACAGTGGCGAACGATATCGCGCAGGCCATAGAGCGAAGGCAGACGATCGCCGCACTGGCAGAGTCGGAAGATCGCTACCGCCATTTGATCGACCTGATGCCGGACGGGGTATCCGTACATCAGGACGGCCGGATACGGATGATCAACCGGGCAGGCGCCACGCTCCTGGGGTACGACGATCCGCAGGAGTTGATCGGCCGGCCGGCGCTCGAAATCGTGCATCCGGACGACCGGGAAAAAGTACAGGAACGGATCCGGGCCATTCTGACGGACGGCCGCAAAGTCCCTCCCTTGGAGGAGCGCTTGCTGCGCCGAGACGGTACGGCGGTGGAGGTCGAGGTCGCCGCCGGTCCGTTCGTCCTCGAGGGTCGGCCGGCCGTACTGGTCGTCATGCGGGATATCGCCACGCGCAAGCGACTCGAGGAGCAACTGCGCCAGTCCCAGAAGATGGAGGCGGTGGGTCGGCTCGCCGGGGGAGTCGCCCACGATTTCAACAACCTGCTCACGGCTATCAGCGGCTATGCGGAGTTCATCCTCAACGGGCTGCCTCCCCAGGACCCCTTGCGCTACGATGCCGAGGCGATCCTGAAGGCCAGCGAGCGTGCGCGAACGCTCACCCGGCAGCTCCTGGCCTTCAGCCGGCGCCAGGTGATGGAGCTGAAGGTCGTCGACCTGAACAGCATCCTCCAAGACCTGGGGCGCATGCTGCGCCGGATCATCGGTGAAGACATCGATATGGTCATGGCGCTGTCGCCAGACCTGGGACACGTGCGCGTGGACCCCTCCCAGTTCGAACAGGTGGTGGTCAACCTCGCGGTCAATGCCCGCGACGCCATGCCGACGGGTGGCCAGCTGACGCTGGAAACGAGGAACGTCTTCCTGGACGAAGCGTACGCCCAGGACCACCCCTACGTCCGTCCGGGAGAATACGTGCTCGTGTCGGTGAGCGATACCGGGGTCGGCATGCCCCCGGAAGTGCGCGAGCACCTGTTCGAACCCTTCTTCACCACCAAGAGCCTCGGCGAGGGCACCGGACTGGGGCTGGCAACGGTCTACGGGATCGTGAAACAGTCCGGAGGGCACATCCAAGTCTATTCGGAAGTGGGCCACGGGACGACCTTCAAGATCTACTTCCCTCGGATCTACGAGCCGATGGAGCCGCTGGAGGAAAGATCGCCGGCAGAACGGTTGCCGGAGGGAAGCGAGACCGTGCTCGTGGTAGAGGACAATGAGATGGTACGCACTCTGGCCTGCCGGGTGTTGCGCGAGCAAGGCTATACCGTGCTGGAGGCGAAGGAGAGCGCCCAGGCACTCGAACTTGCCCGCAAGTACGGGGGATACATCCACCTCCTCCTGACGGACGTGGTCATGCCGCAGATGAGCGGCCGCCTGCTTTCGGAAACGCTCCAGCAGACCTACCCCGGGATGCAGACGCTCTATATGTCCGGATACACGGACAACGTGGTCGTGCAGCACGGCATCCTGGAGCCGGGGGTCGCCTTCATCCAGAAACCCTTCACTCCGCGGGATCTGGCACGGAAGGTGCGCGAGGTGCTCGACCAGGCCGGACACCGACTCCCGCAGTCGTAGCGGAGGTAAGACCGTGTTCGTCATCGGCACAGCCGGCCATGTGGACCACGGCAAGTCGACGCTCGTCGAAGCCCTGACCGGCATCAACCCCGACCGCCTGATCGAAGAGCAGGAACGGGAGATGACCATCGATCTGGGGTTCGCCTGGCTCACGCTTCCCAGCGGCCGGGAGGTGAGCATCGTCGACGTCCCGGGCCACGAACGCTTTATCAAGAACATGCTGGCGGGAGTCGGGGGGATCGACGCGGCGTTGCTGGTCGTCGCGGCTGACGAAGGGATTATGCCGCAGACCCGTGAGCATCTGGACATCCTGGAGCTCTTGGAGGTCCCCCGAGGGGTCGTGGCAATCACGAAGGTAGACCTGGTGAACGACCCGGAGTGGCTGGAACTCGTGATGGAGGAGGTGCGGGAACGGCTGCGGGGGACGCCTCTGGAGACCGCTCCGATCGTCCCGGTATCCGCCCGCACCCGAAAGGGGTTGGATGCCCTCCTGGAAGCGCTGGATCGGGTGCTGGACCAAGCACGTCCTCGGCCGGATTACGGCCGGCCGCGGCTGCCTATCGACCGCGCGTTCACCATCGCCGGTTTCGGCACCGTCGTCACGGGCACGCTCCTGGACGGCTCCCTTCAGGTCGGACAGGAAGTGGAGATCCTCCCCCGGGGCCTTCGTGGGCGCATCCGGGGGCTGCAGACGCACAAGAAACGGGTGGAGGTAGCGGAACCGGGCCGGCGCACAGCGGTGAACCTGGCCGGGATCGCCGTGGACGATTTAGAGCGCGGAGACGTGCTGACCACCCCGGGCTGGCTCGAGCCGACGACACGCCTGGCCGTGCGCTTGCGCCTCCTCCCCGGTGCCCCCTATCCGTTGCGACAGGACCATGCGCTCGACCTCTTTATCGGCTCCGCGGAACGCCGGGTGCGGGTAACCGTGCTCGAGAAGGAGGAATTGTTGCCCGGCGAGATCGGCTGGGTCGTTCTGCGGCTGGGAGAGCCGGTCGCCGCGGCGCGGGGCGACCGGTTCATCGTCCGCTGGCCTTCGCCCGGGCTCACGGTGGGCGGCGGGGTCGTCGTGGACACGCACCCGGGGCGGCTGCGCCGTTTCCACCCGGAAACGATCGCCGCGCTGGAAGCGCTGGCACGCGGCCGGCCGGAGGATCTCCTCTGCCAGGCCTGTACAGGCGCGGCCCGACCCGTCTCGGCGGTGATCGAGGCGGCCGGCCTGCCCCAGGCGGAAGCATTCGCCGTGCTGCAGCGGCTGCGCCACGAGGGCCGTATCGTCGCCCTGACGCCTCCGACGGAGGAAATGACGCCGGCCACCCTTCTCCTGACCCAGGAGGAGGCCGATCGGCTGCACCACCGTGTCCTCGCGATGCTCGATGAGTACCACCGCCGCTATCCGTTGCGGGGCGGGATGCCAAAGGAGGAGATGAAGAGCCAGTTGCGGTTGGAGGCACGCGCACTGAACGACTTTCTGGCCTGGGCCGAGTCCCAGGGGACGCTCGTCGTGGACGGAGCTGTCGTGCGCCGCGCCGGATTCCGCCGCACATTCACTCCAGAACAGCGAGCCCAGATCGACCGGCTGGAACAGATGCTGCGCCGCAACCCCTACGCTCCGCCGCCGCGTCCGGAGTGGGGGATCGACCCCGCGGTGCTCGATGCCCTGGTGGAAGAAGGAAAGATCGTGCGCCTCACGCCAGAGGTGATCTTTCTTGCGGAAACCTATGAGG
>JBMFPK010000155.1:0-6238 GCA_049969155.1 Chloroflexia bacterium
TGCTCCAGGGATTGCTGATGGGGGACCGGCTGGTCGTGATGCCGCGTTTCCACCCCCGCGAAGCGCTCAGGCTCGTCGAACAGGAGCGCGTGACCATCCTCATCGCCGTCCCCCTCGCCTACCAGGTGATGCTCAGCATCCTGGAGCAGGAACGGTATGACACTTCCTCGCTCCTGATCTGCGCCACCGGGGCTGCCCCCTGCCCGCCCCACCTTGCCCGGGCCATCCGGGAGCGTTTCGGGTGCGCCGTGCACATCGGCTTCGGTGCAACGGAAACGGCGGGAGGGATCGCGGCCACAAGCGTGGCAGACTCGGACGCGCGACAGGTGGAGACGGTGGGGAAGCCGATGCCGGGGGTAGAAGTGCGCATCGTGGACGATGAACGCCGACCCCTTCCCCCCGGGCAGATCGGGGAACTGGCGTGCCGCTACAACGGACTCATGCTCGGCTACTACCGAAACCCGGAGCAGACCGCGGAAGTGATCGACGAAGAGGGATGGTACTACACCGGCGACCTGGCCTGGATGGACGAACAGGGCTACCTCCGGATCGTCGGCAGAAAGAAGGATGTGATCATCCGCGGCGGCCAGAACATCTATCCGGCCAAGATCGAGGCACACCTGCTAAGCCATCCGAAGATCCGCGAGGCCGCGGTGGTCGGAGTGCCCGGAGTCCTGGGGGAGGAATCCATCTGGGCATTCGTCCGCCTGCAAGAGGGCGCCCAGATGACGGCTACAGAAGTGCTGGACCACTGCCGGGCGGCGCTGGAGCCTGCCGAAGTCCCTTCGCAGGTGCGCTTTGTGGAGGAACTCCCCCAGGGCGAACCCGGCAAACCACAGAAGTTCTTGCTGCAGCAAGCCGCGCTTGCCGAGCTCCAAGGAGGGCAAAAGCCATGAGCGATGCTGCCTGCACCCCGCTCTCGTTTCAAGAGTTTCGCCGCCTCGTGGCCCAGGAGCTTCAGGTGGATGAGACGCGGGTGGTACCGGAAGCCTCGTTCATTGCCGACCTCCAGGTGGACTCGATCCGCCTGGTCGAACTCCTCTTACGGCTGGAAGAGGCGGGAATCCACATCCCGCTGGAGGAGGCGTGGGACGTCGAAACCGCGGGGGACGCCTACGCGCTCTATCTGCGCCATCTGCAGGCAGGCCAGGACGTTCAGTCGTTGCCCTCGCTCCCCTAGAGGACCTCCCGAAAGACAGCGAACGGGTCTGGAAACAGGCTCCTTGCACGCGCCACGGGATCACCCTCCAAGCAGGCGCTGCCCCGCGAATCTCCCCTGCTACTGGCCCCACAGGATTGCAAGTCTGTCTCCGCGCCCAGCCCTGGCCCGCAACCGCTAATCGGCCGGCCCTCCTGTTTGTCTGCTGGTATGACCAGCTGACTTGACAACCAGAAGACCACACGGTATAATAAAGATCGATTTCAACCTTTCCGGGGCAGAAGAAGGCGGTCTACGTGGCCGGTACAGGATCGGGTGTTTGGCTGCGGTCATCCGTTCTGGCCGAAGGGCCTGGAATCCCCGCATGCCGGGCCGACCGTCCGGCGCTTGCTCCCTTCCGGCGAGGCCAAACGGTTTCCCCCGCAGATCCCTTGGACCGTGCGAACGGACGTTTCCCCGAACGAAGGAGGAAAATGTGAAGCCCACTTTTTTCGTCCTCAGCGACCGGGAGGTCTGGAACATCCACTGTGCCTCCCTCGACGTCCTGGAGAACGTCGGCGTCGCTGTCCACCAGGAGCGTGCGCGCGAGATCCTGCTCGAGGCGGGCGCCGTGCCCAGCGGCGGGACGCGGGTGCGTTTGCCGGCGCGGCTCGTGAAGGGGGCACTGGAGCGGTGCGCGCCGGTCGTCCTGCTCTACGGCCGGGAGGGCCAACCGCCCCTGCGCGTGGGTGGCGATCGCGTCTATTTCGGCACCTGCGGCTATCCGTCCAACGTCGTGGACTGGCACACGGGTGAGATCCGCGCGCCTCGGCTCAGCGACCTGGAGGAAACGGCCCGCCTGACCGATGTCCTCGACAACATCGACTTTATCATGCCGCCCCTTTCCCCCGACGACGTGCCCGTGGAACTTGTGGACCGCTACCAGTGGATGGCGACCCTCCTGAACACGCGTAAACACGTGTTGAACCAGTGCTACGGGGAAACCGGGTTCCGGGACCTGGTAGCCATCGCGAGCGAGATCGCGGGGGGACTCGAGGCGCTGCAACGCGAGCCGTTCGTCTCGCTCCTGGTCTCGACCACCAGCCCCCTGACGTTGCGCGTAGATGCAAGCGAGGTGATCATCGGCGGTGCGGAGCTCGGGCTACCTTTGTTCATCTTCGCCGGACCGATGGCCGGCGCGACGGCCCCCTGTTCGCTCGCCGCTTCCCTGACCCTGGCCAACGCCGAAGTGCTGGCCGCGATCGTCCTGGCCAAGGCGGTGAACGAGTCCGTGCCCGTGATCTACGCCAGTTGGGCCCGTACGCTCGATATGAAATACGGGAACGTCACCCTTGGGGCTCCCGAGTTCGCGATGCTGCGCACGGCCGCCACGCAGATGGCACACCTCTACGGCCTTCCCTGCGGGGGTGGAGGGCTGCTGACGGATGCCAAGGTGCCCGATGCCCAGGCTGGTTACGAGAAACTGGGTACAGCGCTTCTCCCCGCGCTGGCCGGCATGAACATGATCTGCGGTGCCGCGGCCTACGGTGCCGAGGTCGTGCTGAGCCTTGAGGGATACATCATCGACGATGAAGTCGCGGGCTGGGTGAAACGGGTGCTCTCCGGCTTCGCAGTGGACGAAGAGCGGCTCGCCTTGTCGCTGATCGCGGCTCAGGGGCCCGGCGGCCAGTTCGTGAAGGAGGAACATACCCTGCGCTTCTTCCGCCAGGAGATGTGGATCCCCACCCTTTCCGATCGCGAGGGGACAACCGGGTGGTTGGAACGGGGGGCCCAGGAAATCCGGGCCCGTGCACGCCGCCTGATCGAGAAAAAGTTGCAGCAGTACCGACCGCTGGATCTCCCAGCGGGCACCCGGGAACGTGTCGCGGCGATCATCGAGCAAAGCGCCGCCGGCCAGCGGTAGCCATAGCTGAAGGACGGAGGAACCGATGTGGAACGAGATCGCAGAAGCCGTCATCCAGGGCGACAAGGAGCGCACGGCCGCGCTCATCCGCCGGGCGCTTGACTCGGGCGCGGCACCGGGCGATATCCTGGACAAGGGGCTGATCGCCGGGATGAACGTGGTCGGACAGCGATTCCGGGACTATGAGATGTTCCTTCCCGAAGTGCTGCAATCGGCGCAGGCCATGCAGGCCGGTCTGAACGTGCTCAAGCCCGCACTGGCCGGCTCCAGCGTCCCCTCCCGCGGCAAGGTGGTGATCGGAACGGTCCAGGGCGACATCCACGATATCGGCAAGAACCTGGTTTGCGTTTTCCTGGAGGGCGCAGGCTTCGAGGTGATCGACCTGGGGGTCGACGTGGCCCCGGAACGGTTCGTAGAGACGGTTCAGAAGGAATCGCCAAAGATCCTCGCCCTTTCGTCGCTCCTAACCTCGACGATGCCGGCAATGCGTCGGACTATCGAGGCCCTCAGCGGGGCAGGGCTCCGGGATCGTGTGCGCGTCCTTGTGGGAGGAGCGCCGGTGACTCAAGCCTACGCGGATGCCATCGGTGCCGACGGCTATGCCCCCGACGCCGCCTCCGGCGCAGCCAAGGCGGTCCAGATGGCCGAAGCGCTGTAGCCGGTGGCCGCCTCCGGAAGGCACGCTATGGAGACTCTCCGCGTCGAGCGCGTCACAAAGAACTTTGGCGGTCTGCGCGCGATCAGCGATGTATCCCTGGAGGTCCACGAGGGGGAAATCTTGGGACTGATCGGGCCCAACGGGGCGGGCAAGTCCACACTGATCAACTGCATCTCGGGCGTGTACAGGCCGAACAGCGGCCGCATCTGGTTGGGGAAGCGCGACATCACCGGCTGGAGCCCGCACGCGGTATGCCGCGCCGGGATCGCCCGGACGTTCCAGATCCCACGCCCGTTTCCCCGGCTGACCGCGCGCGAGAACGTCCTCGTCGCCTCCTTCCCCAAAGCGAGCGATCCCCTCGAAGCCCTGGAGCGGGTTGGGCTTCGGGCGAAAGCGGACTCCCTCGCGCGGGACCTCACCTTCCACGAACGTCGCAAACTGGAGATTGCCCGTGCGCTTGCGGCGCAGCCGCGTTTCCTGCTGCTCGATGAGGTCATGGGGGGCTGAACCCGACCGAGACCGCGGAGATGGTGGCCCTCGTTCGGGAGCTGCGCCAGCAACTCGGCCTCTCGATGCTCTGGGTGGAGCACGTGATGGGTGCGATCATGGAGTGTGCCGACCGTTTGGTCGTGTTGCACCAGGGCGCTCTCCTGGCGCAAGGGACGCCGCGCGAGATCGCCAATGACCCTCAGGTCATCGAGGTCTACCTGGGCGAACGCTATGCCTTCAAGGAGGAGCGACTTGCTGCGTGTGACGAACCTGAGCGCAGCCTATAGCGGCCTCAAGGCCCTGCAGGACGTCACTTTCGAGGTTCAGGAAGGGGAGTTCGTCGCCTTGGTGGGCAGCAACGGTGCGGGCAAGACGACGCTTCTGAACACCCTAGTGGGGTTGGTCAAACCGACCTCCGGAACCATCGAGTTCGACGGGCACCGGCTCGATCGGCGCTCGCCGGCCGAAATCGTGGACCTGGGCCTCGTCCTCGTGCCCGAGGGGAAGTGGGTGTTCCCGCAGATGAGCGTGCGGGAAAACCTGTTGATGGGCGCCTACCCCCGCCGGTGTGAGGCCCGCGCCAAGGAGACCTTGGAGCAGGTCTACGAGTACTTCCCACGGCTGAAAGAGCGGGACCGCCAGCAGGCAGCCACCCTGAGCGGAGGCGAACTGCAGATGCTCGTCATCGGGCGCGGCCTGATGGCGCAACCCCGCCTGCTGATGCTGGACGAGCCTTCCCTGGGCCTGGCGCCACGTCTTGTGCGCGAGACGTTTTCCATCCTGGAATCGCTCCACGCGCGGCTGGGGCTGACGATCATCCTGGCTGAACAGAACGTTTCCTACGCGCTCCGGCTCTCCAAACGCGCGCTCGTCCTGGAAAACGGACGGCTGGCGATGGAGGGCAGGAGCTCAGACCTGCTTTCGGACCCGCGGATCAAGGTGCGGTACCTCGGATTGTAGAAAGGAGGCTCTCAGGGCGGAGGAAAAGCGCGTTCTCGGCCTGCACAGAAACGGCACAAAGGAGGTTGCAACGATGCGTAGAACGGTATCCCTGTTGTTTGCCTGCATGCTCCTCGTGATGCCCCTCTTGACCGGGTGCGGGGCGCAGCCCGGCGGCAAAGAGACCGGCCCGATCAAGATCGGCGTCCCCACACCGCTTTCGCCCCCTGCGGACTATAAGGCAGGCGAGATCAACGTGAACACGGTGAAACTCGCCATCGACGAGATCAATAAGCAGGGCGGCGTGCTGGGGCGGCAGCTCGAAGCAGTGATCATGGACGACCAAGGAGACACGGCCACCGGCGTTAACGTGGTCACCAAGATGATCACTGAGGACAAGGTCGTCGCGATCGTCGGCCCGTGGCACGGGTCGGTCGCACTGGCCCAGGCAAAGGTCGCGGCCGAAAAGCAGGTCCCCATCCTCCTCCACTACAGCTGGCCGGACGATATCACCGCGATGCACTCCGACTTTGTATTCCGTGTAAGCCCCTACAACTCACAGATTGCCCAGTTGCTGATCCCGTTCATGCTGCAGAAAGGGTACAAGCACATCGCGGTCATGGCGGAGGACTCCAGCTACGGGACCGGCTTCGCCGATGGCATGACCAAAGCAGCGCAGCCCCACGGGATCCAGGTCACGACCCGGGTCTTCCCTGCGCAGTCGATGGACCTGAGCCCGCAGCTCCTCGAGATCAAGTCGCTCACCCCACCTGTCGATCTCCTCTTGATCGCCGCTGTGTACCAGCCGATGTACTTGATCCCCAAACAGGCGCGCGAGATCGGGCTCACCTGTGATATCATGGCGGGATGGGACTACCCCGGTTGGTCCCCCGAGTACTGGCAGACGACAGGCGAGGCCGGGGTCGGTGTATACTACCCCACCTTCTACTCGAGCAAGCTGAACCTCACGGCCCTCGGCAAGCACTTCAAGGAAGCCTACACCGCTGCTTACGGCCATGAGCCGCCGATCTACGCCTACTTCCTCTACGACGAAGTGATGATGATTGCCGAGGCGATCAAGAAGGCCGGC
>JBMFPK010000156.1:0-6231 GCA_049969155.1 Chloroflexia bacterium
AGCAGCGGCTGGCCGTTCGGGGGTGGTAGGGATGCGCATCGGTGTCCTTGCCCTGCAAGGAGACTTTGCGGAACATATTGCGATGCTCCAGCGGATCGGCGTGGAGACGCGGGAAGTGCGCCTCCCGCCCGAGCTGGAAGGGATCGATGGATTGATCGTGCCAGGGGGCGAGAGCACAACGATCGGGAAGCTTGCGGTGGCCTTCGGGCTGATGGACCCGATCCGCGGCTTTGCCGCCTCCGGGCGGCCCATTTGGGGCACCTGTGCTGGGATGATCTTCCTGGCCCGCGAGGCGATCGACGGGATCCCGGACCAGCCTCTCCTGGGCCTGATGGATATC
The DNA here is from genome assembly GCA_049969155.1 of Chloroflexia bacterium. Classification (GTDB taxonomy): domain Bacteria; phylum Chloroflexota; class Chloroflexia; order DTKN01; family DTKN01; genus DAOTVY01. The sequence goes on from JBMFPK010000156.1 coordinate 341, forward strand.
ACCGTCGTGCGGAACGGCTTTGGCCGGCAGGTGGACAGTTTCGAGACGGATCTGGAAGTGCCGGTGCTGGGCGATCCGCCGTTCCGGGGGGTGTTCATCCGGGCCCCCTACGTACAGCGATGGGGTGAGGGGGTCGAGGTGCTCGCGCGGCTGGACACGGGGCAAGTGGTGGCGGTCCGGCAGGGGAAGCTCCTGGCCACGGCCTTTCATCCGGAGCTGACGGACGACGAACGTTTCCATCGCTATTTCCTGGGGCTGGCAGGGTTAGGATGATGGGGAATCGGTTTCGACCGGCGACCGCGCTGGATATCCTGTTCCTCGGCGTGGCCCCGGCGGTGCGGTTGCAGCTGGATCTGGTGCAGCAGCTCCTGTTTCCCCATCATCCGGTACAGGCCGCCATCGCGGGATGGTTGCCCTGGGGCGAACCGTCTTACCTGTTCGTTTGCGACGGCGGGGCGGGGCTCCTGGCCTGTGTGCAGGCGGCCGCGCTCTCGGGCATTTCCGGCTGGGGAGTGCGGTACCTGGCCGTTTGGCGGGACGGCCTGGATACCACGCACGCGCTCTGGAAGCAGCTCCTGTTGGGGCTCGGTGAGGAAGCGGGGCGGAGAAGCGTCCTGCGGCTGCTCGCTTTCCTCCCCACAGAAGAACACCTCACACCGTTCCAGGAAGCCGGCTTTCATCCCTATGCAGAGGAGATCCTCCTGCGCTGGGGAGCGGAGGACGGGGAGTCCCTGCGCCCGATGCCCGTTCTGCGTCCGATGCAAAGCGCGGATCTGTGGGCCGTGCACCAGCTTTACCAGGCACTGACGCCGCCGCGGGTCCAGCAGATGGAGGGGCGTACGAGCGATTCCTGGCGGGTGGGCCGGGGCGAAGAGGCCTGGGTGTGGGAGGAGGAGCAGGTGCGCGCGTACCTGCGCCGGCGCCGTGGGTTGCGGGGTACGGTCCTCGACCTGCTGCTCGACCCCGTGTGCCGCCGTGAGGCGCAAGCCGTCCTTGCGCACGGTCTGGTCGGGGCTCGCCCGCCGGTTTACCTCGTGTTGCGTAGCTATCAAGGAGAATTGCTGGAAGTCGCCCGTCGACTGGGCTTTCGCCCCTTTGCCGAGCAGGTGCTGCTCGGAAAGCCTCTGGCGGTTCCTGCTGTGCAGCGCCATTCGGCCGTCCTTCCGGGGGAGAAGCGCCAGTTCGGAGCAGCGCCAACGGCACCGATCGCTGGACGGGCTTGGGCCGGTCCAGAGGCGGAGGAGATATAACGCGTGGTGCATGAACGGAGACGCAGGACGAACGGATTGCGGGAACGGAGGGAGTGGGGCGTCCGTCCCGGACCCACCCGGGACACCGCTCGGTTGACGGCCACTCATCGGGTGGAGCTGGCGAACCTCCCGGTGGTTCAGAAGCAGGTGACCGACGACCTGGACGCGCTGCTGGCGGTGTTGCCGCCGCGGCTGGCCGAGCCGCTGCGGCTGGAACCGCACCTCTCGGACCTGCTGGAGGTGGTGCTGGACATCGGCCGGCCGGCGGAGGCGCGCTTCCCCACCCGGGAGGTCATCCTGAGCCCCGAGGAGGTCACCAAGGAGGACCTGGACTATGTGATCGCCCGGTTGAGCCCGTTCACTGGGGACAACCGCGCCGGGATCGAGCGGACACTTCACCGCATCTCGGCCATCCGCAGCCGGGATGGGCGGATCATCGGGCTCACCTGTCGCGTGGGACGCGCCGTATATGGCACGATCGCCATCATCCAGGACCTGGTGGAAAGCGGCCGGAGCATCCTCCTGTTGGGCCGACCGGGCGTGGGCAAGACGACTATGCTCCGCGAGGTCGCCCGTGTGCTGGCCGACGATTTCCGCAAGCGCGTCATCATCGTGGATACCTCGAACGAGATCGGCGGCGACGGGGACATCCCCCATCCGGCGATCGGCCGTGCCCGCCGGATGCAGGTTCCCAGCCCCGAGCGACAGCACGCGGTGATGATCGAGGCGGTCGAGAACCATATGCCCGAGGTCATCGTCATCGACGAGATCGGGACGGAGCTGGAAGCTGCTGCAGCGCGCACGATTGCCGAGCGCGGGGTGCAGCTCGTGGCTACGGCTCACGGGAACACGCTGGAAAACCTCATGCTGAACCCCACTCTTTCCGACCTGATCGGAGGGATCCAGCCGGTCACATTGGGCGATGAGGAGGCGCGCAGGCGCGGCACACAGAAGACCATCCTGGAGCGGAAGGCTCCGCCGACGTTCGACATCGTGGTGGAGATCCAAAGCTGGGATACGGTGGCGGTGCACCTGAACGTGGCTGAGGTGGTGGACTCGATCCTGCGCGGTTTCCCGTCGCCGGCCCAGATCCGCCACCGCAGGGAAGACGGCCGGATCGAGCAGTGGACGGTACGGGACTATTTCGGCGGAGGCCTCGAGATGCGCCACGCGGAGCTGCGACGACGCGTGGTGCCGTTGCCAGAACGCGAGGTGGTGGTATCGCCCCCGCCGGCTGAAGAGGCGGCGCCGGAGCCCGAGCCCGAACACCCGGAGGCGCGTCGCACGCCGCTGCGCGTCTATCCGTTCGGGGTGGACCGCAAGCGTCTTGCTCGAGCGGCGCGGACTCTGAACGTGCCCTTGACGCTTGTGGACGACCTCGCGCAGGCGGAGACGGTGATCACGTTGCAGAGCTACTATCGCCAGGCGCCACAGCGCCTGAGGGATGCGGAAGCGGCCGGCATTCCGGTCTATGTGCTGAAGGCGAATACCGTCGTCCAGATGGAGAACTGTCTGGGGTTGCTGTTCGATCTGCGGCCAGCCGGCGACGAGATGATCGCGGAGGCCCTGCAGGAGGCTCAGGCAGCCATCGAGCAGGTGCGCAACGGGGAACGCTCCGAGGTGGAGCTGTCGCCCCAGAACGCCTACATCCGACGCCTCCAGCATCAGATGATTGACCGATACGGCCTGGCCTCGGAAAGCCGGGGGCACGAGCCAAACCGACGCGTCCGGGTGTTCCGCCAGAGCGAAAGGACGTGAAGGCGATGCGCGCAGAGATGTCCGAACCGCGGCTGATCATCGCCATCGTGCAGCGCCGCGATCTGGACGGGTTGAGCGAGGCACTCCTCTCTGCCGGATTTTCCTTTACCCATGTGGCCAGTGTGGGCGGCTTCCTGATGGAGGCCAACGACACGCTCTTTATTGCGGTCGACCGGGCTGCGGTGGACACCGTGCTGAGGATCATCCGCCAGCACTGCCACACACGCACGCGCTACCTCAGTCCGATTTCCCCGTTGCTCGAGATGGGCGGCCTCTTTCCGCCCGCGCCGGTGGAGATTCAGGTCGGCGGCGCGCATGTCTTTGTCCTCCCGGTCGAGGCGACGCAACATCTCCAGTGAACAAGGAGGACCAGATCGATGTGGGAACAGTTGAAGGAATTCATCGCGCCTGCATTGCCCGTCCTGCGCTGGATTGGGATCGGGTTGGGCATTTACGCGATCCTGTTCTGGTTGAGCCTGGCCATCTGGACCTATGAGGATATCCGAGCGCGCAGTCAGAACCTCCTCTGGCGACTCCTGAGCACCTTGCTGGTGCTCCTGACGGGCGGTTTCGGGGTGGTCGTGTACCTCCTTCTGCGACCCAAGGAGAAGCTGGCCGAGGTGTACGCGCGGTCGCTGGAACGTGCCTATATCCTGCAGGAGATCGAAGAACGCCCGGTCTGTCCGACCTGCCAGCGTGGTGTTGAGCCGGACTTTGTCCTCTGCCCGTACTGCTATACGCCGCTCAAGAAAAAGTGTCCCCATTGTGAGCACTTGATGGACCTTTCCTGGCAGCGCTGCCCCTATTGCGGGACGTAGGGCTCCCCGGGCCCGATCGTCCGGGCGGTGGGGCCGGCGTTGCGCCTCGGGAATTTGCGCAATCGGGCACAATGGGATAGAATAGGGCCGGCTTTAGCGAAGGTGCAGGAGCCCGGGGGGGCTCCCTGGTTGGATGACAAAGGAGTGAGGCCATGGCCAGCATTCCCAGCGATCTGGAAATCGCACAAGCAGCCAAGTTGAAGCCGATCGTCGAGATCGCGGCTTCGATCGGACTCACCGAGGACGACCTGGACCTCTATGGGAAGTACAAGGCGAAGATCCACCTGGACGTGCTCCAGCGCTTCTGGGATCGTCCTCAGGGGCGCTACGTCGACGTCACGGCGATCACGCCCACCCCGCTCGGCGAGGGCAAGACCACGACAACCGTCGGACTGAGCCAGGCGCTGGGAGCCCACCTGGGGAAGAAGGTGATCACGGTCATCCGCCAACCGAGTATGGGCCCCACTTTCGGCATCAAGGGCGGCGCCGCCGGAGGCGGTTACAGCCAGGTCGTCCCCATGGAGGATTTTAACCTGCATCTCACCGGGGACATCCACGCGGTCACTGCCGCCCACGACCTCCTGGCGGCCGCGATCGACGCCCGGATGTTCCACGAGGCGCAGCAGCCCGATGACGAAAAGCTCTTCAACGCCTTTTGCCCGCGCGACAAGCAGGGCAAGCGTCACTTCTCCCCGACCATGCTGCGCCGGCTGAAGAAGCTGGGGATCGACAAGACGGACCCGGACGAGTTGACCCCCGAAGAAAAGCGCCGCATGTTCCGGCTGGACATCGATCCGAACAGCATCATCTGGCCCAGGGTGATCGACGTCAGCGACCGGTTCTTGCGCCGCATCCAGATCGGCCTGGGGCCGGAAGAAAAGGGGATGGTACGCGAGACCGGGTTCGACATCTCGGTGGCCAGCGAGGTGATGGCCATTCTGGCCCTGACCACCGGGCTTGCGGACCTGCGGGAGCGCCTGGGCCGCATCGTGATCGGGACGAACCGGGCCGGTGAGCCGATCACGGCGGAGGACCTGGGAGTGGCCGGCGCGATGACCGTCCTGCTCAAGGACGCCATTATGCCGAACCTCATGCAGACCCTGGAAAACACGCCGGCCATCGTGCACGCCGGGCCCTTCGCGAACATCGCGCATGGGAACTCCTCGATCATCGCCGATCAGATCGCCATCCGGCTTGTGGGCCCGGACGGCTACGTGGTGACCGAATCCGGCTTCGGTGCCGACTGCGGCATGGAAAAGTTCATGAATATCAAATGCCGTTACAGCGGGCTGACCCCGAACTGCGTGGTCCTCGTGGCCACGATCCGCGCCCTGAAGATGCACGGCGGGGGACCTCGCGTGGTGCCCGGCCGGCCGATCCCTCACGAATACACGGAGGAGAACCTGGAACTGGTGCGCAAGGGCGTGGGCAACATGCAGGTGCACATCCGGAATGCGCTGCGCTTCGGTGTCCCGGTGGTTGTGGCGATCAACCGCTTCGAATCGGATACCGAGGCCGAGATCGCCGTCGTGCGCGAGGCAGCCCTGGAAGCCGGGGCAGAGGACGCGGTGATGTGCGACAACTGGGCCCGTGGTGGTGCCGGGGCGGTGGAGCTGGCCGAGGCCGTGATCAAAGCATGCGAGAAGCCGAGCAACTTCCGCTTCCTCTACCCACTGGAGTGGAGCATCAAGGAAAAGATCGAGGCGATCGCGACTCAGATCTACGGGGCTGACGGGGTCGATTACTCGCCCGAGGCGGAAGCCAAGATCGAGCTTTACACCCGGCTCGGCTTCGACAAGCTGCCGATCTGCATGGCCAAGACGCACCTGTCTCTGAGCCATGACCCGGAGTGGAAAGGTGTGCCGACCGGCTTCCGGCTGCCGGTACGGGACATCCGAGCGAGCGTTGGGGCCGGGTTCCTCTACCCGCTCTGCGGCGCGATGCGCACGATGCCCGGTCTCCCCACGAGGCCGGCCTTCTACGACGTGGATCTGGACCTCACGACGGGCAGGGTCGTGGGCCTGTTCTAACGCCTACCGACAAACGCCGCCCGGCCCCTCGCGAG
>JBMFPK010000157.1:0-1681 GCA_049969155.1 Chloroflexia bacterium
GCGCGCTCGACCTCGAGCAGCTGCTGCAAGCAGTCCATGAACAGGTCAGCCGCATTTTCGACACGACCAACTTCTACGTCGCTACCTACGATGCCTCCACCGACGAGTGGACTTCGGCCTTCCACCTGGAACGCGGGGTGCGGCAGCCGCCCGCGCGCTACAAGGTAGAAGCCGGGCTCACCGGCTATATCATCCGCAACCGGGTGCCGCTCCTCCTGCGGAACCTTGCGGAGAACGCTGCCTTCCACGAGCAGATCGGCATCGCGATGCTCGGCGAACCGGCCCGATGTTGGCTCGGTGTCCCGCTGGTAGCCGGGGACAAGGTGCTCGGGGTGATGGCGATCCAGAGCTACGAGGAGGAGAACCTCTACACGGAGCAGGACCTCGCTCTCTTCTCGACCATTGCCGCCCAGGCGGCTATCGCCATCGATAACGCCCGCCTGTTCCAGGAGCGCGAGCGGCGGATCACAGAACTGGCCATCCTGAACGAGATCGGCCGCTCCTTGGCTGCCACCCTCGATCAGGAGGCGATCACCCAGGCGATCTACGAGCAGCTCGGCCGGATCGTCGACACGACGAACTTTTTCATCGCCCTCTACGACGAGGCACGTCAGGAGTGGGAGACCGTGTTGGATATCGTCCACGGGCAGCGCGGTTCCCCCGTGAGGGCTTCGGTCCAGGAAGGGCTCAGCGGGTACATCATCCGGAATCGGGTGCCGCTCCTCTTCCACACCGCCGCGGAGTTGGAGGCCTTCCACCGCGAGCAGGGCGCGCAGACGATCGGGGAGCCGGCCCTTTCCTGGCTGGGTGTGCCGATGATCGCTGGCGACCGTGTCCTGGGCGTCATCGGGATCGAAAGCTACGACCGCGAGCACGCTTTCCGCGAAGACGACCTGGCCGTGCTGTCCACGGTCGCGGCACAGGCAGCGGTGGCGCTCGAGAACGCCCGCCTGTTCCGGGAACGGGAACGGCGCATTGCTGAACTAGCGGCGCTCAATGAGGTGGGACGGGCCATCAGTTCCACCACGTACCTGCCAAGCCTGCTGGAGACCATCCGAGTGGAGGCCGGCCGCCTGGTCGATACGCGCAACTTTCTCGTGGCACTCTACGACGAGGAGACCGATACCGTCTCCTTCCCCCTGTATCACGAACTGGGACAGCCTGTCGAGATGCCGAGTCGCCGTCGCGGCAACGGCCTGACCGAGTACGTGATCCGTCAGCAGGCCCCTGTGCTCGTGAGCACGGGCACTGAGGTCTTCTGTCGAGAACACGGGATCGACCATCGGGGTATGCCGGCGCAGTCCTGGCTGGGCGTCCCGATGGTCTACTCCAGCAAGGTGATCGGCGTGCTCGCCATCCAGGACTATGAGCACCCCCACGCCTACGATGAGAACGACGTCCGGCTGCTCTCCACCCTCGCAAGCCAGGCTGCTGTCGCCGTGCAGAATGCCCGTCTGTTTGCCGAGCTGGAGGCCTCGCGTACGGAGCTCGAGGCGCGTGTCCTGCAGTTGTCGGCTCTCCAGGAGATGGGGCGGACGATGGCGGGCACGCTGGAGCTGGAGCAGGTGCTCGACGTGGCCCTTCAGGCGGTGACCACGACCCTCGCATTCCTCCTCTCGAACTCCCGCAGGTTGTGCTTCACCAGCCCGTCCTTCTCGTCCGTGACTACATCCGTCTGGCC
>JBMFPK010000157.1:1691-6214 GCA_049969155.1 Chloroflexia bacterium
GATCCGGGGGGTGCGGGGGATCGGCGTCGATCCCCAGGAGGTCGATGCGGCTTCGTGCAGGTTGGACGGAGAGGGGATCCTGGCCGAGATCGTGCGCACCGGACGCACGGAGGTCATCGCCGGAGCGGACGGACGGTCGGCGCCAGGCAGCGTCGAGAGTGCGGGCGCAGGCGAGGTGGTGAGGATCTTTGCACCGCTGGTCGCCCGCGGTAAGGTCATCGGATCGATGCAGGTGGGGTACTCGCGCGCTGCCCGGCCCGAGATGACCCAGGACGACCTCCAGGTGCTCGAGACCTTCCTGGGCCAGGCTTCGATCGCCATCGACAACGCCCGCCTGTTCGCCGAGATCCGTCGCTTCACTCAGGAACTGGAGCAGATGGTCGAGGCGCGCACGCGGCAAGTGCAAGACGAAAAGAGCCGTCTCGAGGCGCTGCACGCTATCACCACCGAGCTTGCCAGCACGCTCGATCTCGACGAGATCCTGCTCAAGACCGTGGACCTCGCCTCGATGGCAACCAGCCGATCTCTCGGCATGGTCTTCCTGCGGGATCCCACGACCGGCCAGCTTGTCCGGCGGGCCGTGATGGACGAGGGGTATGTGCTGCGCGCGGGGCAGGGCCAGGTTCTGTCCCTTGCGGATGCCCCCGCACTGCGCCGCGTGCTGGAGCAGCGGGAATCGCTGCGTATCGACGACGTCGAGAGGGATCCGAGGGCTTCCGGGCTGCCCGCGCTGCCGAAGGGAACCCGTTCTGTGGCCGCTGTGCCGCTGATCTCGGCCGAAGAGCCGGTGGGGATCATCCTCCTGGCGCATCCGGAGCCCGGCTTTTTCGACCAGGATCAGATGCGCCTGTTGATGACCTTGGGAGGCGAAGTCGCAACGGCGATCCACAATGCCGAACTCTACTCCTACATCAACGACCAGGCGCTCCGCCTCGCCGAGATGCTCACCTACCAACAGGAAGAGGCGAGCAAGGTCCGGGCAATCCTTCAGTCGATCACCGACGGGGTCCTCGTGGTGGACCGCGAGGGCAAGATCCTCCTGGTCAACCCGGCCGTGGAGACGATGCTCGGGATGCCCCGCGAGGCGCTCGAGGGCCAGGCGACACGCGATCTGCCTGGACTCTTCCTTTCCGGGGGCGTCTTTGCCCAGCCGAACCAGCGGGTCCAGCTGATGGATCGGGACCTGGCCATCTACTCCGCTCCGGTGGTCACGGACGCTGGGGAGGCTCTCGGCACGGTGTTCGTGCTCCGCGACATCACGCGCGAGGTACAGGCGGACCGTGCCAAGAGCGAGTTCATCTCCACCGTTTCGCATGAGCTGCGCACCCCGCTCACAGCCATCAAGGGATACGTCGACCTCCTGTTGCTCGGATCGGTGGGGGATCTGAGCCCGATGCAGCGGAATTTCCTCGAGGTCGTGCGCTCGAACGCCAATCGACTCGTCGAACTGATCAACGACCTGCTGGATATCTCGCGCATCGAAACCGGCAGGATCACCCTGAACCGCGAGCCTGTCAGCCTCTACGAACTGGTCGAGGAGGTCGTGGAGTCGGCCCGTACCGAGATCGAGCGGAAGCAGCTGCGGCTGGAGATCGACGTGCCTACGGATCTGCCCCTCGTGCAGGCAGACCGCCGGCGCATCCTTCAGGTCCTGGGCAACCTCGTTTCGAACGCTTACAAGTACACGCCTGAAGGCGGGCGCATCACCATCGCGGCGCGGTGCGTCGACGACGTTCTGCAGGTGGATGTCAGCGATACAGGGGTCGGCATCTCCCCGGAGGACCAGCAACGGTTGTTCACCCGTTTCTTCCGCGCGGACAATCCGATGCGCGACGAGGTTGGAGGGACGGGGCTGGGCTTGGCGATCTCCAAGTCGTTCGTCGAAATGCACGGGGGCCGGATCTGGGTGCAGAGCGAGCTGAACGTGGGCAGCACGTTCTCCTTCACGCTTCCCTTGGCGGCGGAGCCGCAGCCCCGGGAGCCAGCGCTGGAGCCGGCGGCTACGGGCGGAAAGCGCGTGCTGGTGGTGGACGACGATCCACAGATTGCGGAACTCCTGCGGATCCAGCTCGACAGGGCAGGGTATGGGGTCCTTGTAGCCCACCGCGGCGAAGAAGCGCTGGAGATCGCGTCCCGCGAGCTGCCGGATCTGATCACGTTGGACATCCTGATGGTCGGCATGGACGGCTTTCAGGTGCTGGAACGGTTGCGCGCGGACGCGCGGACCGCACGGATTCCGGTCATAGTCATCTCGGTGGTCTCGGAACAGCGAGACCTGCTCGCACTGGGGGCGGTCGATTTTCTTTCCAAGCCGCTGGAAGAGGCTGCCCTGCGAGCTGCTGTGGAGCGCGCGTTGCGGCCCCGCGGCGGTGGACGCCAGGTGCTGGTCGCTGAGGACGATCCGGACATCGCGGGCTGGCTGGAGCGGGTGCTCCAGCGGGAGGGCTACCAGGTGTGCTGGGCACCCGATGGGCAGGCGGCGCTGGACGAGGTGAGGCGTGCCCGGCCGGATGTCATCCTGCTCGATTTGCATCTTCCTGGGGTAGATGGGCGCGAGATCGTTGCCCGCCTGAAGCGGGATGCGGAAACGCGCGACATCCCGATCATCGTGATGACGGCAAGTTCGTTGGATCGGGACCGCGATCGGGTGCACGTTCTGGACCTGGGCGCAGAGAGCTTCCTGAACAAGCCGTTCTCCGCGGAGGAGCTCGCCCAGGAGATCCGGCGGGTCCTGGAAGCCAAGACGGAGGCATGACGAGGATGAGCAAGAAGATCCTGGTGGCGGACGATGAACCCGATGTGCTCTTCATGACGGCTTTCAGCCTGCGGACGGTCGGCGGCTTCGAGGTGATCGAGGCGCGTAACGGGCTGGAAGCGCTCGAGAAGGCGCAGCAGAGCGTACCCGACCTGATCATTCTGGACATCAAGATGCCGCGCTTGAACGGCTACGAGACCTGCCGGCGGTTGAAGCAGATCGAGGCGCTTCGGGGCGTGCCCGTAGTCTTTCTTTCGGCAAAGGGGCAACGTCAGGAGGTCGAGGAAGGGATAAGCGTGGGGGCGGTCGACTACATCCTGAAGCCCTTTGCGCCCGAGGAACTGGTAGCCAAGGTGCACGAGATCCTGGCCCGGCAGGAAAAGAGCCCCGGAGAACGATGAGTGCCATCCTGCTGGAGAAGGGCCTGGTGCACTATGAAGCGTTCGGCCACGGAAAGCCAGTGGTCTTTCTGCACGGCTGGCTGGGCTCCTGGCGCTACTGGATGCCCACCATGGAGGAACTGGCCGATCGCTACCGCGCCTACGCTCTGGACCTGTGGGGGTTTGGGGACTCGGAAAAGCCAGGAGAAGGCTATCGCATCGAGGAGTATACGGAGCAGGTGGCCGCGTTTCTTGCGAGCATGGGGATTGCCCAGGCGTCATTTGTCGGACATTCCCTGGGAGGGGTTGTTGCATTGTACCTGGCCCTGACGCAGGCCGTGCGTGTCGAGAAGCTGGTGCTGGTGGCCACGCCGGTCCACGGAGCCGCTCTTTCCGGCATGGTCAAACTGCTGCGCAGTCCGCTGGGGCGGCTCGCGGGAGCGCGGACCCTGATGGACCTCTGGATGCGCTCTCTGAAGCGCGTTTCGGCTCCCTGGGCCGAGATGTACGAAGAGATCGTGGAGGATACCGCCAAGGTGGATCACTGGGCTGTCCTCGAGAGCCTCACCAGCCTCCTGGAGCTCGATCTGCGGAGCGCGCTGAACCGGCTCTATGCCCACACCTTGGTGGTCTTTGGCTCCCGGGACGAGTTCGTAGATCCGCACCAGGCGAATCTTTTCGCGGACGGCAGGGTGCCTGTGGCCCAGGTGGTAGTGCTCGACGGATGCCGCCACTTTCCGTTCTTGGAAGAGCCAGGCAAGTTCAACCGGCTGCTGAAGGAGTTCCTTGCCACTCCACTGGGACAGGCCGTCGCGGTGAAGGACGAGTGGAGGCGGCGGTACCATCAGACGGACTATTTGTAGCCCGAGGCTTGCAGGGGGTCGCGATGAAAGTGTACGAGGGTGCGCTTCTGGGGACCGGACTGCGGTTCGGTGTGGTCGTCTCCCGCTTCAACGAGTTCATCAGCCGCAAACTTCTCGAGGGGGCACTGGATGCCCTCTCCAGACACGGAGTCGCATCGGAGGATGTGGAGGTCGCGTGGGTACCGGGAGCGTTCGAGATCCCCTTGGTGGCCCGCAGGATGGCGGCTTCCGGGGCCTATCACGCGGTCATCTGCCTGGGCGCGGTCATCCGCGGGGCGACCCCTCACTTCGAATACGTCGCCGCAGAGGTGGCCAAAGGCATCGCCCACGTGGGTCTGGAGACCGGCGTTCCGGTACTTTTCGGGGTGCTCACCACGGACACGATCGAGCAGGCGATCGAGCGGGCGGGCACCAAGGCTGGCAACAAGGGCTTCGATGCTGCCCTTGCCGCGATCGAGATGGCCAATCTCCTCCGTTCGTTGCCCGAGGCATCCTGAAGGACGTTCCCGCGAGGTCCTTCTGCGT
>JBMFPK010000158.1:0-6211 GCA_049969155.1 Chloroflexia bacterium
GTAGAGTGTCGGGGTGTCGAAGGCAACCGAGAGCCCCGTCTGCCCCTGGGCCAGGAGGTACTTGTAACGGGCGTTCGTCTCCTCGGCGCTCCCAAAGCCGGAAAACTGCCGCATGGTCCAGAGGCGGCCGCGGTGCATGGTGGGGTAGATGCCGCGGGTGTAGGGAAACTGCCCCGGGAAACCCAAGTCCTGGAGGTAGTCCAGATCGGCGATATCCTCGGGCGTGTAGAGCCGAGCCACCTCGATCTCGGAGGGGGTGGAAAAGCGCCCGCGCCGCTCGGGATCTTCCTCTAGGTGGGGTTTCAGGCACTGCTCCTCCCAGGTGCGGCGTGCCTGGCGGATCCGTTCCAGCTCCTCAGGATCGAACATACGGCCCTCCAGTTCCCACTCGACCCGGCACACGGCCGTTCCCGCAGGGGACGTGTAGGCTATTCTACACGATGGCCGAAAGCGGCGCAAATCGGCATTCCGTGCAGCGCAACGGCGCGGCCAAGCCTGCCTGGCGCTCCCGGCCCCGTGGTGGGGGCTTACAGCACTTCGGGAGACGGTAACAGGATGTGGATCGACAGAAGGCCTCGCGGTTGCCGGTGGTCCAAGGAGAGGGAATCCCCCCGGGGTCCACACCCACAACCGTCCTGTGGAAAGCCGCGAGAGGCAAGCGGAGCCTCCGATCGGTAGGCCACCGAAGGATGGCAGGGCGCTTTCGCGCGATGCCGGCGCGCCCTTACAGCAGCGTGAGCTGGCGGCCGGAGGGCGGTTCGCGGCCGCTGCAGAGCGCGTGCGCCCAGCGGATCGTCTCAGGGAGCCGCTGGCCGGCGCAGCAGGCCAGCACATAGGCGATCGCCGTGGGCAGGTCCACCCGGTGTCCAGGTGAGACAAAGAGCGGCGGCTTGCCCGGGCAGGTACGCACCACCGCCCCGATCACCTCCCCACCGTCCTCTAAAGGTGCCCAGTCCCCTTTCTGTGGCCCAGGCTCGCCGTGGGTCCCGCATAGGCGTGATTTCGCACAGCCGATGCTCGGGAGGTCCAGGAAGAGCCCCATGTGGCAGGCCAGGCCGAACCGCCGCGGATGGGCCAGTCCCTGCCCGTCGAAAAGCACGAGGTCCGGCCAGAGTGTGAGCCGCTCGAACGCCGCCAGCACGGCCGGCCCTTCGCGGAAGGAAAGGAGTCCCGGGATGTAGGGAAAGGTGACCGGCCGCTCGGCCCAGGCCCGCTCGACCACCTGAAGCTCGGGAAAGGAGAGCACCACGACCGCCGCCCGTGCGGTATCCCCGAAAAAGGCCACGTCCACCCCGGCGATCCGCCGCACGGGCCCCAGGTCCGCCTCCAGGCGCACGCGGTGGCGCAACTGCTGCTGGAGCGCGATCGCCTGCTCCGGGGTGACATCCCACGAATGGAGGGCGCGGATCCTGCCCGGCATCGTCTTCTCCTACGGGTTCACGTAGAACAGCCAGCCGTAGCGGTCCTCCGCCCTCCCTTCCACCAGGGCAAAGAAGGCGTCCTGCAGGCGGGCGGTGATGGGGCCGCGCCGGCCGTCGCCGACGATTTTCCCGTCGATCGAACGCACCGGGGTGATCTCGGCTGCCGTGCCCGTCAGGAACACCTCGTCGGCGATGTAGAGAAGTTCCCGGGGGAGCGGCTGCTCGACCACCGGCAGGCCCATCTCCCGCGCGAGCACGATCACGGCATCCCGCGTGATGCCCGGCAGGATGCAGGCGCTCAGCGGCGGTGTGTACAGGGTGCCGTCCCGCACCAGGAACAGGTTCTCGCTGCTCCCCTCGCTCAGGTACCCGGAGGGATCCAGCGCGATCCCCTCGACGCATCCCCGCTGGATCGCCTCGATCTTGATCAGCTGCGCGTTCATATAGTTCGCCCCAGCTTTGGCCATGGCCGGCAGCGTGTTGGGGGCCATCCGTGCCCAGGTGGAAACGCAGACGTCGACGCCCTGCTCTCGGGCATCAGGGCCCAGGTAGTGCGCCAGTTCCAAGGCCGCGATCGCCACTTCCACCGGGCAGCCAAGCGGGTTGACGCCGATCTCGGCGTATCCCCGGAAGACAATGGGCCGGATGTACGCCGAGGGCAGCCGGTTCACCCGCACGGTCTCCAGGATCGCGCGGGAGATCTCTTCGCGCGTGTAGGGGATCTCGATCGCATAGATGCGCGCCGAGTCGAACAGCCGGCGCACGTGGGCATCCAGGCGGAAGACGGCCGGCCCCCTGGGCGTGGCATAGGCCCGGATCCCTTCGAAGACGCTCGATCCGTAGCTCACCACGTGGGAGAGCACATGGATGCGCGCTTCTTTCCAGGGGACGAACTGCCCGTTGAACCAGATGACCTCGGCCTCGCGGATCGCCATCGGCTTTCTCCTGCGCCATCAGACAGGGAGTTTCCCGAAGAAGCTTTCGATGTTAAAGAGAAACCTTTGCAGCTGTCCGCACCGCTGGCACACAGCTTCCAGGAGATCGTACGGGTGCTCCTCGCGAAAGAGCAGCGCCTGACGCTCCACATGCAGGGTGCCTCCGCACGCGCACCGTGCCCGGGAGACGATCCGGTACTCCTCCGCGATGCTGTTCACTGGGATGGCCTCACTCTGGTTCTCCTCCATCGCCCCCTCCAAGGCTCAGGCCCAACCGCTCGTACAGCGCCCGGTAGCCGGATGCCATCGCCGGGAAGGAGAAGAGCGCCTCGGCGCGCGCGCGGTTGAAAGCGCCCATCTCTCGGCAAAGGGGCGGATCGGCGGCAAGGCGCCGCACGGCCTCGGCCATTGCCCCTACGTCGTCCACCGGGCACAGGAAGCCCCCCTGCCCCTCGACCACCAGTTCCGGCAGCGACGAGGAACGTGCGGCGACGATCGGCAGGCCGCAGGCCATCGCTTCCGCCACAGCTAAGCCGAAGCCTTCCAGCCGGGAGGGAAAGATCAGCGCGTGGCAGGCGTTGTAAGCTTCGACCAGCTCGCGCACCGAAAGCGGTCCCAGCGCGACCGCTTGCGGCGAACGGATCGGCACCTCGTCGCGCCGCTGGCCCCCGGTGTACCAAAGGGTAAAGCCGGGGCCCAGCTCTTCAAGCAGGCGGTCCAGCAGATCCGCGCCCTTGCGGCGGGTGCGGTTGCCGACAAAGAGGAGGCGGAACGGACCCTCGCTGGGCCGCAACCCCGGGATGGGACGGAAGCGCGCGGTGTCGATGCCGTTGTAGACGACCTGGGCGTCCTTCCGCCCGTACAGCTCCACGACGCGCTTCTGGGTGTAGCCGCTCACGCACGCCACAGCATCCGCCCGGGCGATCGAGAGCCCGTCGTAGATCCGCTCGAGCCGGTGGAAGAGGCGCTGGCTCGGCCGCGTGTAGGGCCGGTAGACGGGGTCGTTGACCAGGTGGTGCACGGTGACCACCAGGGGCCGGCCGGCCGCGCGCAGGGCAAAGCCGGCCCGCGACCCGCTGTGCACGAGGGCCGCCGCACCGGCCCACCCGCGGGGCAGGGCTGCGGGGATCAGGAACGGGGCAAAGTTGTAGACGTGGGGCAACAAGCACAGCCGCCCGGGGATGCCGGCCTGCTCCATAGCCCGCTGGATGTTGGACATCCAGACGTCTACCCCACCTCGTGCCTGAGGAGAGATGTAAAGGATCATCGAACGACCTCAGCGTGCCACCAACACGCTCACGTCATCGTCCGGACGCCCGTAGATCCGGGCGATCGTCTCGGCGATCTCCTGAGGATCCTGCCCCGTGCGCAGCAGGTTCTCATTTCCGTGGAAAGCGCCGTTGATGCCATCGCTGTAGAGGACAAAGAGGTCGCCGGGGGTGTAGGGCGCGACGAACTCGTGCACGCGCGGGAGACGATACCCTACAATACCGTTGTAGGAGATCGGATGGAACGGTTCCTGGGTCAGGGCATAGATGCCGATGTTCCCCACGCCGGCAAAGCGCACCTGCCCGGCCACAAAGTCGATACGCAGCAGCCCCAGCACGACGCCCCGGGTGTTCCGCAGGGCAAAGTGACACCGTTGGAGGATCTCGGTCAGGGGCAGGAAGACATGCTCTTCGATACACGCGATCGCCACACGCGATGCGCGCGCCGCTTCTTCCCCGCTCCCCAAGCCGTCGGCCAGCCCGAGGAGCACGTTCCCCTTCCCCTCCCGGATCGTGTAGGCGTCCCCCGTAACCGTCCTCTCGGGCTTTGGGCGCACGACGATGCCGTACTTCATCGCAGCCATTTCCGCATAACGACGCGGGTTCCCTCACCTACTTTCGAAGTGATCTCGAAATCGTCCATCAGCCGCTTCGCGCCGGGGAGGCCCATTCCCAATCCGCGGGAGGTGCTGTAACCGTCCCGCATCACCAGGTTCACATCCTCGATGCCGGGCCCGTGATCCTCGCAGATCACCTCCAGCCCCTTTCGTCCCCCTTGCTCGATCACCCGGATGGTTACCGTGCCCTCCCCGGCGTACAGGACGATGTTGCGGGCGAGTTCCGAGATCGCGGTGGCGATCCGGGCCTGGTCGATGGTGCCGAAGCCGATCGCTTTGGCCAGGTCTCGTCCTTCCACGCGGGCGCTGACGATATCCAGATCGCTGTGGATAAAGATCGTGCGCCCTTCTCTCATCCCGTTGCCCCCTCGTTTTCCTCATCCTCGCGCACGAGCCGGCGGAGGGTAGCGATCCCTTTCTCGAAGTTGAGCGCAGTGATCACCCCGGGGAGCTCCAATCCCAGTTCGGTGAGCGTGATCGCTACCGCGGGCTGCAATCCGGTCACCACCACGCGCGAGCCCATCAAAGCGGCCATCTCGGCCACATCGCCGATCAGCCGGCCGATGAACGAGTCCACGATGTCGACTGCCGTGAGGTCGATGATCAATCCCTTGGCCTTCGTCTCGTAGATGCGCTGCAACAGGTCGTCACGGAACTGTACCGCGCTCCGGTCGTGCAGAGCCACCTGGATGGAGGCCACCAAGAAATCTTCGATCTGCAGGATCGGGATGCGGATGATCTCGCTTGCCATCCGGTTTCCCTCCTAGACTCGCTGGAGTGGCCGTTCGGGAGCGGCCGTTTCCTCTTCCGCCACTTCCCGGCGGATCGGAGCGATCTCCAGCCCCATCTGCTCCAGGGCGTACTCGATGCCCGCCTGGAGGTTCGAGCGTGTGACCACTCCGGAAAGGTCGATCTGCAGGTGGACGAGGGCCTGTGCGACCTCGCTGCTGATCCCGACCAGGATGGAACGGGTGCCCAGCAGCCGGGCTGCCTTGACCGTCTGCATGAGATGGTTTGCCACCGCCGTGTCCACCACGGGCACCCCGGTGATGTCGATGATCACGATCTCGGCCTGGTAGCGGGTGATCCCGAGCAGGAGCTCCTCCATGATGCGCCGGGCGCGCTCGGTATCGATCGCTCCCACAAGCGGCACGACCAGGATGTTCTCGTGGATCTGGATGACCGGCGTGGAGAGTTCCGCCAGCGCGCGCTGTTGCTGCGTCAGCCGGTTCTCATAGTCTTCCAAATAGGCTTCGAAAAACCATCCCTGGGCCCGGTACAGCCAATCCTCCAGCCGGTCCGCGGCGGCCTCCCGCTGTCCCGGATCCTCCAGGCTGCGGCGCAGCTGCTCCAGGAGCAACTCCCGGACGACGGAGAGCGCGTCCATCCCCTCGGTGGCCGGGACGCACTCCGCCACCTGCTGCGCCGCAAATGCGCGGATGAAGCCTTCCCAGGGCTCCAGCGTTTCCTCCGCTGCCGCGCGCTGGAGGCCGTCGAGGAGGCCTGCAAAGCGTACCTTCAACTGGTCCAAAGAGAGCGCCCCGTAGCTGCCACCGATGCGCCGGCGGACCTGCTGGGCCAGTTCGGCGACCAGCGCTTCCCGGTGGAAAGCAAGCCAAGTGGCCAGCGTCTGGCTCATCGTCACCTCCAAAGCGATCTGTCAACGGGCCCGGGCCGAGGGGACCGCTTCTTGCGCACCTTCGGCCACCAGCCGAATTCCCTGGGTGTGCAGGGCATACTCCAGCCCTTCCTGAAGGTTGGCCCGGGTCACAATGCCCTGGAGGTCGACCCCCAGGTCCACGATCGTCTGGGCTACCTCCGCGCGCACCCCGACAAGAACCGGCACTGCGCCGAGCAGCCGCACACCCTGAGCCAAGCGCACCAGGGCATTCGCGACCGCGGTATCCACCGTCGGGACCCCAGTGATATCCAGGAGCACGGCCCGAGCGCGGTGCTCGTAGGTCCCGTGC
>JBMFPK010000159.1:0-6210 GCA_049969155.1 Chloroflexia bacterium
GGCCCACTACGAGAACATCTACTGGCAGAACCGCGAGTTGGAACAGCGCCTGGAGAAGATCGGCGAGGAGCTGCCGGACGAGAACCGCGATGCGGAAGCACAGGCTTGGCGCGCGGTTGAGAATGCGCAGGCGGCGATGGAACAGGCCCGTCTCTCCTACGAGCAGGCGTTGCAGCGCCAGCAGACGTCGCTTCGCAGTGCCCAGGACCAGGTCGATTCCGCGCGGGCCAATCTGCAGCGCCTGCTGAGCGGGGCGACGACCGCCGAGATCGCGGCCCTGAAGGCCGCGGTGGCACAGGCACAGGCGAGCTACGATCTGGCTGTCGCCCAGCTCGAGAAAGCGACCCTGGAAGCGCCTTTCTCGGGCGTCGTAGGCACGGTGCTTGCGCGCCGTTATGACCGGGTCGCGCCCGGGACACCAATCCTGGTGCTTCTGGACCCCTCTACGTTCTTCGTCGATGTCGAAGTGGACGAGGCAGATATTGGGCAGATCGCCCCTGGGGAGGAGGCGGAAGTCCGTCTGGACGCGCTTCCCGAAGCGTTGCTTTCCGGACGTGTGGTAGAGGTTGCCCTGTTTCCCACCACCGCACAGGGGGTGATCACCTACCGGGTGCGTGTGCAGCTCGACCGCGTCGAGGATGCCGCCGTCCGGCCTGGGATGACAGCGAACGTGCGCATCATCACCCGGCGGGCTAGCGGGGTGCTCGTGGTGCCCCGCAGGGCCGTGCGCCTCGAAGGCGGAGAAGCCACGGTCGAGAGACTGTCTTCGGACGGGCGGCTCGAGCGCGTCCCTGTGCAGCTTGGGATTGGCGATTCCTTGCGGGTGGAGATCGTCTCGGGCCTCAGCGAGGGGGATCGGATCTTCGTGCGCGGGGTCGTCCAGCGGAACCAGATCCAGCAGATCCTGGAGAGCGGCGGCGAGCGCAGCCGGCCAGTGCAGCCGTGACGGAGGAAACGATGTCGGACGCGCCCGTCATCCGTGTCGAAGAGATCACCAAAATCTATCGCATGGGCAGTGTGGAGGTGCACGCCCTGCGCGGTGTGTCGCTGGAGGTCTACCCGGGCGAGATCCTGGCCATCATGGGGCCGTCCGGTTCCGGAAAGTCCACGCTCATGAACGTCATCGGGTGCCTGGATACCCCGACGAGTGGCACCTACTGGCTGGAAGGGCGTCGGGTGGACGGCTTGAGCGACAACGAACTGGCGGAAGTGCGCAACCGGAAAATCGGGTTTGTCTTTCAAACCTTCAACCTCCTTCCGCGCACCACCGCGTTGCAGAACGTGGAGCTGCCACTGATCTACCGTGGGGTGAGCAGGGCCGCCCGACGCAAGCGAGCGATCGCCGCGTTGGAAGCCGTGGGGCTGGGGGATCGCCTCCACCATCGGCCCAACGAGCTCTCCGGCGGACAGCAGCAGCGCGTCGCCATTGCTCGGGCACTGGTCAGCGAGCCGGCGATCCTCCTCGCCGATGAGCCCACCGGGAACCTGGACAGCGTGTCCGGGGAGGAGATCGTCGCCATCTTCCAGCGGCTGAACCGCGAGCGCGGGATCACCGTGGTGTTCGTCACCCACGATCGGACGATCGCGGAGCATACGCAGCGGATCGTGCACCTGCACGACGGGCGGATCGTGCGGGAGGAGATCGTTCCAACGCCGCGGATGGCCCGCTCCACGGCCGGGGAGGTCGAGCGATGAACATCCTCGAGGGGATCCGGATCGCGCTTCGGGCGCTGGCGGCGAACAAGCTGCGCGCGGCGCTCACGATGCTAGGCATCATCATCGGGGTCGCGGCGGTGATCGCGCTCCTGTCCCTGGGTCAGGGTGTCCAGGCGACGGTGCAGGAACAGATTCAGGGGATCGGTTCGGACCTCCTGATCGTCTTCCCAGGGACGTTCGGAGGCGAGTCGGTGAAGGTGCAGCCGCTGACCTATCGGGATGCCGAAGCGCTGGCAGACCCGCTGAACGCGCCCAGCGTGGCGGCGGTAGCGCCGGTCATCCAGCGCCAGGCGCGGGTGAGCTTCGGCAAGCGGAACGGCCAGGCGACCGTCGTGGGGGTTACCCCCGAGTATGCCTATGTCCGTAACGCGCAGGTCGTGGCCGGCCGTTTCATCCAGGACGAGGATCTGGCCACCCGCAGCCGAGTCTGCGTGGTAGGGTACAAGGTCCTGGAAACCCTCTTCCCGGAGACCGACCCGATCGGCCAGACGATCCAGATCGGCACGGTGCCCTGCCAGGTGATCGGGGTGATGGAGCCAAAGGGAGCCGGGGGGTTCGGGGCGGATGTGGATAGCTACGTCTATGTGCCCCTGAGCACGGCGGCAACCCGCCTCTTCGGGCTTCGCACCGTGAGCGGCGATTTCCCCGTGACCCTGATCAACGTCGCCGCACTCGACCGGCAAGCGGTCGATCCGGCCATCGAGGAGATCACGCGGGTTCTGCGCGAGCGCCATCGGCTGACCTACCAGGACAATGACTTTACGATCGTGACCCAGCAAGACATCATCGAAGTGGCCGGATCCATCATCAATATCCTGACGATTTTCCTGGGAGCCATTGCAGGGATCTCGCTCCTCGTGGGCGGGATCGGCATCATGAACATCATGCTGGTTTCGGTCACGGAGCGCACGCGCGAGATCGGCATCCGCAAGGCCGTAGGAGCCAAGCGGCGTGACATCCTCTGGCAGTTCCTCATCGAGGCGATGGTGCTGAGCGTGCTCGGGGGCGTGGTCGGTATCGTGCTGGGTGCGGTCGGAGCGAACAGCGTGGCCCGGCTCTCGACGGAGCTGCGCGCCATCCTGACGCCCGGCATCGTCCTGATGGCGACCGGCTTCTCTGCCGCTGTGGGCCTCTTCTTCGGGATCTATCCCGCGATGCGCGCAGCGTCCCTGCACCCGATCGACGCCCTGCGCTACGAGTAGCGAGGGTGTACCCTCGCAGGGCCGTATCCGGACCGTAAGAAGCATCGCGAGGGCCAGACCGCGGTTTCGGTCCGCGCGCTTTTTCCGGAACCGCGGTCTGCCTTTCCGGAGGCAAGAAACCGTTTCTTTGCGGTTCGGCGGGAGATGTTGTACAATTCATACGCCCGCACCAAGCCGACAGTGGGGGACCCCGGGCTGAGGTCATCCCTCTGCAGGATCGACCGATCTGCCGTTTGAATGAGGGAAAAGCATCTCCGGAAGAGAAGCCGTGGTGTCCTCGCCAGGGGAATTCGTGGTCGCGGTTTGTCGGCTCTATCGGGAGCAGGCGGAGGACTTGCAGGAATGCCCAAGACGATCGCGAGCCTGGAGCCCGGGGACCATCTCTGCTGTCTCTACGAGACGGAAGAAGAGCATCGCGCCGTAGTCACCCCCTTCTTGCGCCAGGGGTTAGAAAGAAGGGAAAAGGCCCTTTGCATCGTCGATGCGCACACGGTGGAGACGATCCTGGATTACCTACGGGATGATGGCGTCGCCGTGGAGCCTTACCTGGCGAGCGGCCAGCTGGCGCTCCCCACGGTCGATGGCACCTACATCCAGCAAGGCCGCTTCGATCCCGAGCGGATGATCGGCTTTCTAGAGGCCGAAACGCAACGCGCTTTGGGCGAGGGATACGCCGCGCTGCGTGTCACCGGCGAGATGACCGGGGTGCTGCGTGGCAGGCCCGGTTGCGACCGGCTGATCGAGTACGAGGCCAGGCTGAACACTTTCTTTTCCAGCCACCGCTGCCTGGCGATCTGCCAGTACGACCGGCGGCGCTTCGAGCCCGCCCTGCTGTTGGATGTGCTGGTCACCCATCCGTTTGTGGTGGTCGGGACAACCGTCCATCGGAACCTGTACTACATCCCCCCGGCCGAATTCCTAGGTGCCGATCGGGCAGCGGCGGAGCTGAGGCACCGGCTCCGAAATCTGGAGGTGCGCAGCCAAGTCGACGAGATGCTTCGCCAGAGTGAGCTCCGGTTCCGCGGCCTTGTCCGGGAATCCCTGGACGGCATCGCTCTGACGGACGACGAAGGCCGGGTCGTCGAATGGAACCGGACGATGGAGCGGATCACGGGCCTTGCGGCAGCGGCAGTGCTGGGCCGGCCGCTCTGGGAAGTCTGGCACGGGCCCTTTCCTGTTCTACCGCATACCCCGGGAGAGGCGGTCCATCTGAAGGACGAGATCACCCAATGCCTCCGCCTGGGATGGGCTCCTTGGGTGGGCCGCGTGCTCGAGGGGGAATACCGGCGCCCCGACGGAACGAAGCGCTTTGTCCAGGGAGTGATGTTTCCGGTTCGTGAGGGCTTTGCATCCGTCGAAGATCCCGAAAGGGCCGGACAGGGACTCGTCGTCTCGCTGGTGGATGTCACGGAGCGGGAAGAGCTTCGCGAGCAGGTGCTGCGCTACGCCGCTGAGCAGGAAGAGCGAGTGGCCTGCTGCACCGCGGAACTCCGGGCCACCCAGCAGGACTACCTTGCGCTCGTGAACTCGATCGACGGCATCGTCTGGGAACTGGATGTCGCTAGCTTCCGGTTTCTTTTCGTCAGTCAGCAGGCCGAGCGACTGTTAGGCTATCCGGTGGAACGCTGGCTCAACGAGCCAAACTTTTGGCAGGAGCACCTTCACTCGGACGATCGGGAGTGGGTCCTGGCATTCTGCGCTCAGGCCACCTTGGAGAAGCGCGACCACGAGATCGAATACCGCATGCTCGCGGCAGATGGGCGGACGGTGTGGTTGCGCGACATCGTCACGGTTGTCGTGGAGGACGGCCGGCCGGTGAAGCTGCGGGGTGTTATGGTGGATATTACGGCTCAGAAAGAGATGCAGGCCGCCCTGCTGCAGAGCGAGCGCCTGGCAGCGATGGGGCAGCTTGCGGCTACACTGGCCCACGAGATCAACAATCCTCTGCAATCCGTCATCGGCTGCTTGGACCTGGCAAGCGAGGGGTTGGCGGACGGACGGGACATCAGCCGGTATCTGCAGATCGCGCGGGAAGAAGTGCAGCGGCTGCGGCGCATCGTAGGTCAGATGCGCGCGGTGTATCGGCCCGAAAGGGATGACAGGGAGCCCACGGACCTGAACCGGCTCGTGGAAGAAGTCGTGGCTCTCTGTAGCCAGACATGCCGTGCCGCCAACATCGTCCTGGCCTGGGAGCCAGGTGCCGATCTGCCGCTGCTGCCTGTGGCGCCGGACCGGATCAAGCAGGTTTTCCTCAACCTGCTGCTCAACGCCATCGAGGCGATGCCGGGTGGAGGCGAGCTGCGCATCCGCACGGCCCGGACTCGGCAGCCCGAGGGCGTGCGTATCGAGTTCTGGGACCAGGGCCCTGGCGTGTCCCCTGAAGTCCTGCCTCACCTGTTCGAACCTTTCCACAGCACCAAGCCCGGCGGTTCCGGGCTTGGTCTGTTCGTTTCTTATCGGGTCGCCAAGGAGCACGGTGGTACCATCACCGTAGAGAGTCAGCCGGGCAAAGGGACCACCTTCACCGTGTGGCTGCCCTTGGAGGTTGCCGAAAGGGCGGAAGGCGCTGACCAGAGGACAGGAGAGCGTTATGGCCGAGGCCGTGCGCGTGCTGGCGGTGGACGATGAGGCCAACATCTGCTTCTTCCTGGAGGAGGCACTCAGTCGGGCCGGATACGTCGTGGTATCGGCGCGCAGCGGCGAGGAAGCGCTGGAGCGGCTGCGGGAGGAGTGTTTCCAGGTGGTCATCCTGGATCTGAGCCTGGGAGGCCGAGTGGACGGGATGCGGGTGCTGGAAGCGGTGAAATGGCGTTGGCCCGACAGTGCGGTCATCATCTTGACGGCTCATGGCTCGCTCGACTCGGCCTTGGCAGCCATCCGGGAAGGGGTGGACGGCTACCTGCTCAAGCCGGTCACTGCGGAAGAAGTGCGCCAGGCTGTCCGGGAAGTGCTGGCCCGGGGGAAACATTGCCCGCCGCCCGAGGAGCGCGCTTCTTCCGTTCTGGCGCGCGGGAGCCTCGTGGTGGAGATAGAAGCACACAAAGTCACTCGGAACGACCGGGCCGTGGAGCTGACGCCGCGGGAGTTCGCCTTACTTGTATACCTGATGAAAAACGCCGGGCGCGTTGTTCCCGTCCGCGAGCTGGTGCGCGTGGTGCAGGGCTACGATGCGGAAAGCGAGATCGAGGCCCGCGAGGTCATCAAGTGGTATGTCCACCGGCTCCGCCGCAAGATCGAGGAAGACCCGGCCCGTCCGCGCTATATCCAGAACGTGCGCGGGGTTGGGTACCGC
>JBMFPK010000160.1:0-4545 GCA_049969155.1 Chloroflexia bacterium
CTGCGGGGGGGCCGCGTGTCGGCCACCCTGGATATCCTCTCGGTGGACCTGAAGACCCGCACCGTTGTCCTCTCGCGCAACGACGAGTCCCCCGCTTACCTCTTTACCGCGACCGGGGTCGAGGTGCACGACGAGCCGGCCTGCTGCATCGGGATCTACCCGCGCACCAAGCCCGTGGTCATCGAGCGGCCGATCGACGCCTACCTGGGAGTCCTGGTCACGAGCGACGGCGTGGTGCACGCAGGCCGCCGGCACGGCCGCCAATTCGATCTGCTCGCCTTCCTGCACGACGAGCTCGCTCAGCAGTGGCCGGCCGCGCAGGAGCTCGCTGACCGGGTGCTGGACGCTGCCATCGCTCTGGAACAGGGGCGGCCAACGGACGACGTCAGCGTCATCGCGTTGACCATCGTTCCGACAGAGGAAAGCGAAGCCCCCGTGCGACGGCTTCACGCGCACTTCCCGATCGAGTAGAGGTGCCCGATGCGCCACTACCCGCCCCGCTGGCGACGCCATCTGCTGGCAAACGGCCGCGCCATCGTCCTCCTCTGGCGGCGCTTCCGCCTTTCTCTGTCGCTCTTCGGCGGGATCGTCGGTTTCGGCTCGCTGGTGCTGTGGCTCAGTTACGTTTCCCCACAGACCGGGGAACGGCTCACCTATCCAGAAGCGCTCTATGCGACCCTCTCCTTGCTCTTCTTCGAATCCACGATCGCGCTTCCGCACGGGCCGCTCCAGGTCCTGTTCTTCGTGATCCCCATCCTGGGGCTAAGCGTGGTTGCGGAAGGACTCGTCCGTTTCAGTCTCCTGCTTCTGGACAGACGCAACCCCACAGGAGAGTGGACTGTGGCACTCGCATCGACCTATCACGGGCACATCGTGGTGTGTGGCCTCGGACACGTCGGCTACCGTGTCGTGAAGCACCTTCTGGAGTTCGGCCAGGAGGTCGTGGCCATCGAACGGAACCCCGACGCACCCTTTCTGGATGCGGTGCGTCGGATGGGCGTGCCGGTGCTGCTTGGAGACGCTTCGGATGCGGAGCGCCTGCGCGAAGCCGGCGTCGAACGTGCCCAGGCGGTCATCGTCGCCACCAACGACGACCTGATGAACCTGCGCATCGTGCTGAACGTGCGCTCCCTCAACCCGGAGATCCGCATCGTGCTCCGCATGTTCGACGGCGAGCTCGCGGAACGACTGGGGAAGGGGCTCGGGATCCGCACCGCCTTCAGCACCTCCGCGATCGCCGCACCGGCCTTCGCCACGGCCGCCATCCACGAGGGAGTGAGCCACTCGTTTGTGCTGGAAGGGGACCTCCTCCACATCAGCGAGATCGTCATCCGGTCGGAGGGTCAGCTCTGCGGCCACACCGTGCAGGAGATCGAAGAGCAGCTGGACCTTTCGGTCGTCTTCCATCAACGCGGGGAGCGCCGGGATATGCACCCGGCTTCCGACCTGCGACTGGAAGCAGGCGATCGGGTGCTGGTGTTTGCTTCCCTGGAACAGCTGGCACGCCTGGAACGGCTGAACTGTCCTGCATCGCGGAAGAGAAAGCGCCTGCCCACAGCGTGCGAAGATGCCGCTCGCCAATCCTGACGGGCGGGAGGAACAGGAGCGATGTACGCACTGCTGATCTCCGAGGATCCCGAAGAGGCATCCCTCCTTTCCCTGGTGCTTCAGCACGCCGGCCTGGCCACCACGATCCGCGCCGGGCTGGAGCGCGCCCTTCAGGGGTGGAGCGGCCGGCCGGCCGACCTCGTCCTCGCCGCGCTGCCCAAGCCCGATCCTCTCGCTCAGGTGCGCCGCGTGCGCGCCGAGACGGAGGTGCCGCTCATCCTGATCGTGGACCCGATCCCCGAGTCCACCCACTACGGGCTGCTCGAGGCCGGTGCGGACCTGGTCATCACGCGCCCCTACAGCTCCCGGCTCCTGGTCGCCCAGGTGCGTGCCCTGCTTCGCCGTGCCCACGGCGTGCCGGTCTTTTCCCTGCCCACGCTCAGCATCGCCGGGCTCACGCTCGATCCCGCGACCCGCGTGGTCGAGGTCGGTGGGCGCAGCCGACGGCTGACCCATCTCGAGTTCCGCTTGTTGTACACCCTGATGATCCATCGTGGGCAGGTTCTCCCAACGGATGCGCTGGTCCAGAGGGTGTGGGGCTACAGCGAGCAGGGAGACCGCGATCTCATTTACGGACTGGTGAACCGGCTGCGTGCCAAGGTGGAGGCAGACCCGCGGAACCCGCGCTACATCCTGACCGTTGCCGGCGTGGGTTACCGGTTCGGCGAAGGTGCCACACAGAGCGCAGCACCTTCGAAGAACGAAAGCCGCGAGAGCCAAATCGCATCTGCTTCGTAGATCCCTGCAAGTCCGCTTGAACGGTGCGCGCTATATGATGCATTGGCAAGAGAACTGCGGAGATCGTGTAGGGTGCTCGGCCCGGTGGAACGGGGTGGTAGGCAGGAGGATAGGGGCCGAGCACACCTGTTGGCAAAGGAGGTGCGGTGGTGAACGCTTCCTGCCCAGAGTGCGGGACGACGCTCGAGTTGGAGGACCCTTTGCAAGAGGGGGACTGGGTGATCTGCCCCCAGTGTCAGGCCAACCTGGAGGTCATCAACTTGGATCCGCTGGAACTCGATTGGGCCTACGACGAACCTCTGGAGGACTGGGTCCCCTGCAGGTACGAGCGGTGCAAAGGACATTGGTAGCCAAACGATAGGAGGAACACGACCCGATGTTGGAACTGGAACTGGAAGAAGAGATCGAAGAGCCCCCTGGTCAACGCCATCCACCTGCTCCGTGGGAGCAGATTCCCCTCGAACAGTGGAACGACTGGCGCTGGCAACTTGCCCACCGTCTGTCCAGCCCCGAAGAACTGGCCCAGGTGATCCGCCTAACCTCCGATGAGGTGCGGGCGCTGTCCAGCCCCGGGCATTTCCGCGTAGGCATTACACCGTACTTTGCAACCCTGATCGACCCGGAGGACCCCTGCTGTCCCATCCGGCGGCAGGTCGTCCCCACCGCCCAGGAGCTCGTGACCCGGGAGGGCGATATGGCCGACTCCTTGGCGGAAGATGCCCACTCGCCGGTGCCGGGGCTCGTGCACCGCTATCCGGACCGCGTGCTGATGCTCGTCACGACGCAGTGTGCCTCCTACTGCCGGTTCTGCACACGCAGCAGGATGGTGGGAAACGCCCATGCCCAGTTTGGGCGTGCCGATTACGCTCGGCAGCTCGCCTACATCGCAGCCCATTCCGAGGTACGTGACGTGCTGCTCTCCGGGGGAGATCCTCTCCTCCTGCCGGATCGGGTGCTCGAGGAGCTCCTGAGGAGCCTCCGGGCGATTCCCCACGTGGAGGTCGTGCGCATCGGCACGCGGGTCCCGGTCTTTTTGCCGCAGAGGATCACCGAGCCACTGCTCGGGACGCTCCGTCGGTTCCATCCGCTCTGGATGAACGTCCACGTGAACCATCCCCGCGAGCTTGCTCCCGAAGTGGAAGCAGCTCTCGGCCGGCTGGCCGATGCCGGCATCCCCCTGGGGAGCCAGACCGTCCTTCTGGCCGGGATCAACGACTGTCCCAATGTGATCAAGGCGCTCGTGCAGAGACTGGTGCGCAACCGCGTCCGACCCTATTACCTCTACCAGTGCGATCTGGTGCGCGGAGCCGGCCATTTCCGCACCCCCGTGGCGAAAGGCATCGAGAT
Source organism: Chloroflexia bacterium (assembly GCA_049969155.1). Classification (GTDB taxonomy): domain Bacteria; phylum Chloroflexota; class Chloroflexia; order DTKN01; family DTKN01; genus DAOTVY01. The sequence goes on from JBMFPK010000160.1 coordinate 3,694, forward strand.
CATGGAGGCGCTGCGCGGACATACCTCCGGCTTTGCCATCCCAACTTACACGATCGATGTGCCCGAGGGCGGCGGCAAGGTTCCGATCCTCCCGAACTACCTCGTGAGCATGTCGGATATGCGCGTCGTGCTGCGCAACTACGAAGGTTTCCTGAGCACCTACACACAGCCGGCCGCTGGGGAGTACCGGCCCCACGACCCCGCGCATTGTCCCTACTGCCAGAACCAGCGCAACGCGCAGGGTGTTGCTGGGCTGCTCGCCGGAAGCGAGCGTACGATCGCCCCGGAAGGATGGCAGGAACGGCACCGGCGCACAGCAGAAGCGCTCACGATCCCCACGCTTGCGGAGCGGAGGTAGACAATGGACGGATGGCGGGTTGCACTGCTCTACAACCTGAAGCGGAACGCCCCAGCAGAGCCCGGGGCTCCTCCGGATGCCCTGGCGGAGTACGATTCCGAGGAGACCGCCGAAGGGATCGCGGAAGCGCTCCGTGCGGCCGGCCACTGGGTGATCCGCCTCGAAGCGGACACCACGCTGCTGGATACGATCCGGCAGCTGCAAGTCGACATCTGCTTCAACATCGCCGAAGGGCACCGCGGAGACGCACGGGAATCCCAGGTACCGGCCCTGCTGGAGATGCTCGGCATCCCCTACACGGGGTCGAAGGTGCTGGCCCACGCGCTCTCGCTGGACAAGGCGATGGCCAAACGGATCTGGCGCGACCACGGCCTGCCCACGGCCCCCTTCCAGGTCTTCCAGACGGGCGAGGAACGGCTCGATCCCTCGCTGCAGTTTCCCCTTTTCGTGAAACCGTTGCGCGAAGGCTCCGGAAAGGGGATCAACCGCTCTTC
>JBMFPK010000160.1:4555-6203 GCA_049969155.1 Chloroflexia bacterium
GGTCGTGCACACGCCAGCCGAGCTGCGCCAGCAGGTGCGCTGGATCCTGCGCAGCTATCGCCAGCCGGCCCTCGTGGAGATGTTCCTCCCCGGTCGCGAATTCACAGTTGGGTTGATCGGCAACCGGCGCCGGCCCGGGGATCCACCGCGCTCCCCCTTCTACGACGCCGACGGTTTCCACGTCTTTCCTCTCCTGGAGATCGACCTGAGCCCGATCCCCGAGGCCGGGGGGATTTACGACAGCCACGTCAAATCAGACCTGCCACTGGGGGCCAACTACCGCTGCCCGGCCCCTGTGGACCCCGGCCTGGAGAAGGAAATGAAGCGGCTGGCAGTGGCCGCCTTCGAGGCGATCGGCGCCCTGGACCTGGCACGGGTCGACTTCCGTCTGGGCCCGGACGGCCGGCCTTACCTCCTGGAGATCAACACCCTTCCGGGACTGAACCCTACGTACAGCGATATCGTGCTCGCGGCCCGCGCGGAAGGCGTCGCCTACGAACAGCTGATCCAGGAGGTGCTCCTGCTGGCAGCCGAACGCTACGGCATGGTGCGAACGCCGGAGACCGGTATACCCGTCCCCGTCGTCGCAGGAGCGCGCCATGGGGCATAGGTCCGACTTGTCGAGCGGGGTTGTGGTGTTATATAATGATAGCCAGCGGCTCAACCGAGGGGAGCCGCGGGACATGCTGGCCGAGCGCGGCGTGGTTGGGTGCGCCCAAGCCGTGGCCGAGGCGCTGGAATTGGCCGGCTACAGGACGGAGCTCCTCCCGCTCCGGGGGGATGTCGAGGAGGCACTCGCACCGTATCCCCCTACCCAGTGGGTGATCTTCAACCTGGCTGAGGGGCTCGACGGCCGGCTCTTTGAAGAACCTCGTATCGCCTGGGCGCTAGAGGCGATGGGATATCGCTTCACCGGCTCGACCGGGGAGGCGCTCGCTCTCTCGACTCACAAGGCGCGGGCAAAAGCACGCCTCCAGGAAGCGGGCGTCCCCACGCCACCTGCACGGCTCTGGCGCGAAGTGCCGTGGATGCTCGATGGAGTATCGCTCCCGGCCATCGTCAAACCGGTGGCCGAGGACGCAAGCCAAGGGATCGGGCCCGAAGCCGTGGTCCAGGACCTCCGAACACTCCAGGAGCGTGTGCGGTACGTCCTCCAGCGCTACCGCCAGGCCGCGTTGGTCGAGCAATTCGTCGCGGGACGCGAGTTCAACCTCTCGCTTTGGGGAGATCCTCCGGAGCTTCTCCCCCTGGCGGAGGTGGACTTTGGCGCGTTTGAAGACCCGTTCCGGCGGCTCGTTTCTTTCGCCGCCAAGTGGGAGGTGGAATCGTTCGAGTATCGCCATACGCCGGTTCAGTGCCCGGCAGCCGTGGAAGAGCCGCTGGCAACCCGCATCGCACAGGTTGCCTGCGCGGCGTGGAAGGCGATTGGTTGCCGTGGCTACGCCCGGGTGGACATTCGGGTCGATGCGGAAGGCACCCCGTATGTCCTCGAAGTGAACTGTAACCCGGACATTTCGCCGGATGCCGGGTTCTTCCGGGCGGCGCGTGCGGCGGGCTATTCCTACCAGGAGATGGTCTTGCGCATCCTGTCCCTGGCCCGCTAGCACGGCCGGCGATGGCGCCATGGGGGTCGCCCAAAGGGTGACTC
>JBMFPK010000161.1:0-6196 GCA_049969155.1 Chloroflexia bacterium
CCATGCAGGACGACGTCCATTGTGCGCTCGGCCCGCGCACTGTCGATCGCCCCGACGAGCGGCACCAGGATCACCCCCGAGAAGATCGGCAGCACGGGGCTGCCGACCTCCCGCAGCACTTCCAGGTTGGCCTGGAGGCTCTCCAGGGCACGGTTCAGTTCCGCCGTGCGCTCTTCCACCTTCGCCTCGAGCGCCGCGCGGTAGCGTGCGAGCTCCTCGGCCTGGCTCCGGGAACGCTCCAGGGCCATTCCGAGACTGCGGGCCGCGAGCCCGGTGACAAAACCTGTGACGAGGTAGAAGATCAGCACGGTCGCCGTATCGGCCAGATAAGAGCGCACCATGCTGTACCACGGCGTGTACAGCTCGTGCTGGAAGAGCGGGATCGGCCAGACCTGAAACAGCTCGAAGAGGGAAAGTGCGAGGTAAGAGAAGCAGACCAGGGCGGTGGTGGCCGCGATGGAGGGCCGCTCGAGGAGGATGGCGGAAACCAGGATCGGCCAGGCGAAGAAGACGACGATCGCATCCCGCGAGCCGTAGAAGACAGTGTAGTAGCCCAGGGCAAGGAGCACGCTCAGGAGGAGAAGCCAGGTGCCGACGTGCAGGCGCCCTGTGCGGGCGAGCAAGTACCCCGCGATGCTCACCGCAGCTGTGAGCAGCGCGATCCCCCCGATCCACGGAAGGTGCCCGGGCACGCTCGCGGCATCCAGTGCACCGACAACGGCCAGCCCGAGGGTGGCCACAACCTGGATGATGAGCAGCGTGCGGAACAGGCCCAGACGCCTCTTCCATTCGTCTTCCCCCAGGGCGGGGAAAAAGAGCTCACGGAATCGGGCCATCGTCTTCCTCCAAGTCCGTCGGTGGCACTCAGCGGCGCCAGCCCCGGAGCAGCCAGTCCGTCGGCCGGCGAAGCCAGCGCACGGCCCGGACGCGAGTGCCCTGGCCGGGCGCACTTTCGATCTCGAAGGTGTCCATCAACCGGCGAACGGCGGGAAGCCCCGAACCCAACCCTTTGCCGGTCGTGCTGTAGCCGTCCTGCAGCGCGAGTTCGATGTCGGCGATGCCGGGCCCCTGATCGGCCGCCTCGACCTCCAGTCCCCGGCGTCCTTCTGCCGTCACTTCGGACAGCCGAATCTCTCCCCGCCCGGCGTGGCGCACGATGTTCGAGGCAAGTTCCCGCACCACGATCTCGATCCGGGCCGAGTCCGCATGGCCGAAGCCCATAGATCGGGCTATCGTGCGGGCCAATCCCGCCGCGGTGTAGATATCGGCTTCTCCCTCGATGCGACAGCTGCGCGTCATCCGTCCTCGGCCTCGCGCACCACGCACTCGACATCCCGTCGGAGTGCTGCTACAGGGCAACTTCCCGATAACCGCCCGCTCGTCCGGCACCTTCCTCGGCAGCGTCCTGAGGGCACAACTGTGCGCCCAGCAGGCCGCGGCCGGCCCAGAAGGCCTGCCGGTTCAGTTCCAGATAGCGTGCCGGCACGTGCTCCGCGAGGGCCTCTTCCCAAAGGGCGGGCGGGATCGGAAGCAGAGCGGAAAGCGCTCCGAGCAGCACGGTGCCGGTCACCCGCACGTTTCCCAACTCCTGGGCTGTCCGTATCCCCTCGACGAAATGGACCTGCCGCGCACGACGCGCGAGCTCCTCCCGGATTTGATCCATCTCCGGGTATCGGGCCTGTCCGCTCGTCACCGCAAGCGGCGGAAGGCTCTGGATGTTCACGAGCGCGATGCCCTGCGGATGCAGGTAGTGGGCCCAGCGGAGCGCCTCCAGGAGCTCGAAGGCGACCAGAAAGTCGGCCTGACCCTGGCTGATGAGGGGCGCGTGGACGCGCCTGCCCAGGCGCACGTGGCTCGTCACCGCACCGCCGCGCTGGGCCATGCCGTGGACCTCGGACTTTTTCACGTCGTACCCCGCGCGGAGCCCCACATCGGCCAGGATGTCGCTCGAGGTGACGATCCCCTGGCCTCCTACGCCCACCAGCAGGAAATCCGCCTTCTCCACGGCCGACTCCTTTGTCGAATCGAGTCCTCTTCGACCCGCAGCTACCGTTCTCCAGGATGGATAGCTCCACGCGCGCAGACCTGGGCACACAGGTCGCAGGCTGCGCAAAGCAGCACATCGATCTCCGCCTTTCCTTCGGCCGTCTTCAGGATGGCCGGACACCCGATGCTGAAGCAAAGGCCGCAGCCGTTGCAACGCTCCGCATCGACCCAGTAGGCCGGCCCCCGCGCCGCCCGCGCTTCCGGCAGCAGCACGCATGCCCGGCGCGCCACGATCACCGTGGGTTCATCGGCCTTCAGGCTCTCCTCGAGCATGCGGCGCAGCGCGCGCGTGTCGTAGGCGTCGACGACAAAGACGCGCTTCAGCCCGAAGGCCCGGGCCACATCCTCGATGGGGATCTCGTGCAGCCGCTCCCCGCGCGTGCCGATGCCAGTTCCTGGGTGGCCCTGGTGCCCGGTCATTGCCGTGGTACGGTTGTCCAGGACCAGGACGATCGTACGTCCTCCGTTGTAGGCGATGTTCAGGAGCGCGGGGATGCCACTGTGGAAAAAGGTCGAATCGCCGATCGTGGCAACGTTCCGTTCGGGCTGTCCGGCTAGCTCGGCACCGTATGCCATACTGATGCTCCCCCCCATGCAACCCATCGTGTCCGTGGTGGCCAGCGGGGGGAGCACGGCCAGGGTGTAGCACCCGATGTCGCTGTTCACGATCCGTTTCAGCCGCCGCAGCACGGTGTAGACGCTGCGGTGCGGGCATCCCGGACAGAGGACCGGCGGTCGCGGAGGGAGTGGCAGGGCCACCGGCTCGACGGGCATTTCATCCGCTGGGATGAGCCCTGCCTTCCGCGCGCCGGCGCGCACGATATCCGGATCGAACTCGCCCAGGATGGGGAAAAGGTCCTTGCCGTGCTCGACCGGCACCCCCAGGAGGCGAATCTCCTCCTCTAGAAACGGGTCGAGCTCCTCGATCACGATGAGCTGCTCGACGCCCGAGGCAAAGGTCCGCACCTTCTCCTGGGGCAGAGGGTAGCTCAGACCCAGTTTGAGGAACGAGGCGTTCGGAAAGACCTCCCGCGCATAGGTGTAGGAGACGCCGCTTGTGACGATACCCAGCGCCCGATCCCCCCATTCGATACGGTTCAGAGGGGTCTCGTCCGAGTAGCGGCGGAGGCGCTCGAGCCGTTCCTCCACCACGACGTGGCGGGGCCGGGCGTACGCGGGGATCATCACGTATTTCTGGGGGTTGCGTGGGTACGGGGGCAGCTCTCGGGGCGGACGCGTGTATCCGGGGTTGATCCCCACGGGCGAGTGGGAGTGAGAGATGCGCGTCGTCGTGCGCAGGAGGACGGGCACGTCGAACTGCTCGCTGATCTCGAAGGCCACCCGGGTAAAATCGCGCGCCTCCTCGCTGTCGGAAGGCTCCAGCATCGGGACCTTGGCGAACTTGGCGTAGTGCCGGTTATCCTGCTCGTTCTGGGAACTGTGCATGCCGGGGTCGTCGGCGGACACGATGACCAGGCCAGCTTCGATCCCCGTGTAGGCGCCGTAGAAGAAAGGGTCCGCCGCCACGTTCAACCCGACATGTTTCATCGCCACGAGCGTGCGGGCCCCGGCGTACGCTGCGCCCAGGCCGGTCTCCAGGGCGACCTTTTCGTTGGGGGCCCAAAGGGTGCGCACATCCGGAAAACGGGAGAGCGCCTCCAGGATCTCGGTGCTCGGGGTCCCTGGATAGGCGGTTCCCACCTGTACACCGGCCTCGTAGGCGCCCTGCGCGATCGCTTCGTTGCCTGAAAGCATCCGCTTCAACGTCGTGTTCCTCTCCGCCCCGTTCCGGGGCTGCTCGCTCCCGGCCGGTAAGAACACTAGACTCCGGAGGCGGCCCACTGCCCCGCCCCCTGCGGCAACGGGTATTATCCCATACATGCGCGGGGCTGTCAACGCGGCTTTTGACGCTCTGCGGGTTTGGCCGTATAATTGCGCCCGTCCGCACAATCCGGTTCCAGTGGAGGTTTTCCCCTTGGAAGCTACGCAGGCGACCGAAAGGCGAAAAAAGGTGGGCGCCGTCCTGGTCGTGGGGGGCGGGGTGGCCGGGATGCGCGCCGCCTACGATCTGGCCGAATCCGGCATCAAGGTCTACCTTGTGGAGATCACCCCCGCCCTCGGAGGCAAGATCGCCCAGTTGGGCTTCATGTTCCCCTCCCACGACTGCGTGCTCTGCCGGGGAACCGCGGAACACGGCTACGGCTGCACCCGCCCGACGATCTCCTACGTCTTTCTCGACCACAGCACCCACCCGAACGTCCAGATCATGACGCTGACCGAAGTGCTGGGCGTGGAAGGAGAGCCCGGACATTTTCGGGTGCGGCTGCGCCACCACCCGCGCTACGTCGACCCATCTCGCTGTACTTCCTGCGGGGAGTGCAGCCGCGTATGCCCGGTAGAACTCCCCAGCGCCTTCCAGCTCGGGATGACCACCCGCAAGGCAGCCTACAAGAGCGCGCCTCGCACGGCCCCGGATGTCTACCTGATCGAGAAGGGTCCCTACTGCGAGGGGTGCGGCAAGTGCGTCGAAGTGTGCCGCCCCGGGGCAATCCGGCTGGACGAAGAGCCCTGGGAAGAAACCGTGGAGGTCGGTGCGATCGTCCTCGCTCCCGGCTTTGCTCTCTACGACCCCATGCTGAGCGAGGAGTACGGCTTTGGCCGCTACCCGAATGTCGTCACCTCGCTGCAGTTCGAGCGGCTGGTCAGCCGTTCGGGGCCCACCGAGGGGGTGGCCCGGCGCCCCTCCGACGGGCGGCAGCCCAAGAAGATCGCCTGGCTGCAGTGCGTGGGTTCGCGCAGCGTCGACCGCGATTACTGTTCCTCCATCTGCTGCATGTACGCCACTAAGGAAGCGGTGCTCGCCCGCCAGCGGGACCCCGAGGTCGAGTGCCGCATCTTTATGATGGACGAACGCACCTTCAACAAGGAGTACAACGCCTACTTTATCCGTTCCCGCGACGTCTACGGCGTGCAGTACACCCGGTGCCGCATCTCGGGCATCCGCGAGGATCCGGAGACCCACGACCTTTTCGTGCGCTACCAGGACGAGGCCGGCGCGCTTCGGGAGGAGCGGTTTGATCTCGTCGTGCTCTCCGTGGGCTCGGAACCGCCGCTTCAGGCGATCGCGCTGGCCAAGGAGCTGGGCATCGAGCTGAACCCCTACGGCTTTTGCCGCACCGGCAAGTTTACCCCCGTGTCCACGAACCGCCCGGGGGTCTTTGTCGCCGGTGCCTTCTCGAGCCCGAAGGAGATCGCGGAGACGGTAGCTGAGGCCAGTGCGGCCGCAGCCGCCTGTATGGAACTCCTTGCGGATGTTGCCGGTACCCTGGTGTCCCCCCCGGCGTATCCTTCGGAACACGACGTCTCTGGGGAACCCCCTCGGGTAGGCGTCTTCGTCTGCCGGTGTGGTACACAGACGGCCGGCGTGGTGGATACGGCGGCCGTGGCGGCCTACGCACGTGCCCTGCCGGACGTCGTGCACGTGCAGGAGCTCGAGTACGCCTGCATCGGGGAGGCCCCCGGAGAGATCGCGCGCACTATCTCCGAGCGGGGACTGAACCGGGTAGTGGTGGCGGCCTGCAGCCCGCGCACGCACGAGGCGTTCTTCCAGAAGGTGCTTCGGCAAGCAGGGCTGAACCCGTATCTCCTGGAGATGGCGAACATCCGGGCGCACTGCGCCTTGGCCCACCGGGAGTTCCCCGTCCGCGCGACCCGCCAGGCTAAAGAGATGGTGCGCGTGGCAGTCGGCCGGGCGCGGCATCTGGAACCGGTGCGGCGCACGGTGGTCGGCGTCACCCGCCGCGCGCTCGTGATCGGCGGAGGCCTGGCAGGGATGAACGCGGCCCTCGCGATCGCGGCGGCGGGGTACCCGGTCACCCTGGTGGAACGGGACGTGGTGCTGGGCGGGCACCTGCGGGACCTCTACTCGACCGCGGAAGGGCCCGACCCCCAGGCGTACCTCTTCGCCCTGGTGCACCAGGTGCTCCAGGAGCCGCTGATCACGGTCTACACGGATAGCGAGGTCGTCAACCACACCGGTTTTGTGGGCAACTTTCGCTCCACCATCAAGGTGCATCGAAGCGATCCCGCACGGCGGCGCACCGTGGAGGTGGAACACGGGGTCACGATCGTGGCAATCGGGGGGCGCGAG
>JBMFPK010000162.1:0-6156 GCA_049969155.1 Chloroflexia bacterium
CCACCCCATCGTGGAGAGAAAGGTCTGCGGGCGGCCGGCCGCACGCAGCAGCCGCCCGCCGTAGCGCGCGACCGCCCAGGCGGTCTCCAGCACCTTGCTCGGGGTGAAGCGTCGCAGCCACAGTTCGCGCAGCTGCACGCTGGCCGCGACAGGAGCGATCAGGCTCCGGTGGCTGTGCATGGTGCCCTTCGGGGACCCCGTTGTCCCGGAGGTGTACAGGAGGGCGGCAAGGTCGTCCGGTGCGACCGCGGGATCGGGAAGGTGCACGCGGGGAGAGGCCAGGAGATCTTCGAAATGCAGATCGCCCTCCCCCTCGAGGACCACCGCAAGGCGCAATGCAGGCACCTCGGCGCGGATCTCCTGCGCCAGCGGATGCCCCGAAATGACGACCGCCGCTTCGGCGTCCCGTAGGACCTGCGCGATCCCCTGTGGCCGCGTCTGAGGATTCAAGGGGACGACGACCCCTCCCACACCCGCCACCGCAAAGAAACTGACGGCAAAAGCCTCCCCTGGAGGCAGTAGGAGGGCTACCCGCTCGCCGCGCACTAGCCCCAGGCGCCGAAGGCCCCCTGCCAGCCGCTCCATCTCCTCCAGGAGCTGCCCGTAGGTCCGCTGCGTACTTTCACACTTCAAAGCGAGGCGCCTCGGGTGCGCTTCGGCGACCTCCCGGAATGCCTGGGTGAGTGTGGTATCCTTGCGCAGCATCCCGCGCCTCACAGGGCCATCTGGTAGAGCCGGAAGTGCTTGTACCGTTCGGCGCCGAGCCGCTCCGCTACCCGGTTGACGACGGGATTCCATTCCGAGGTGACAGACCCCTCCAGCCAGCGATACCCACGGACGCAGGCCGCCTTGACGGCTTCCAGGTAGAGGAGCGCGTCGATCCCACGGCGCCGGAACCTCTCCAGAACCCCCATCAGCTTGAAGGTGAGCACGTCGACCTGCCGCATGAGCCGTTTCACCTGGAGCCAGCCGAGGGGGAACAGGCGTCCTTTCAGGTGGAGAAGCACGCGGTTGATATCGGGGATAGCGACGCAGAAGCCAATCGGTTTCCCGTCCAGCTCGGCGAAAAGCGCCACATCCGGGTCGATCAGATCGCGCAGCGGTTCGGCAAGCCGACGGAACTCCTCTTGGCTGATCGGTACAAAGTCGGGTAAGTGTTTCAACGTCTCGTTGAACAGGTAGTGGGCGGTCACGACCTCCTCAGGCCAGGCTTCGAGCCGTGCTTTACGGATCGTCAGGCCGGCCTGCTTCCGTGCGGCAGCGGCTACCCGCTCGATCTCGGGGGGAAGGTGTTCCAGGCGAGGGCCCAGCGTCCAGAGCGGCGCCCGCCAGGCGTAGAGGTCGTGGTCCTTCTCCATGCCGTACCGCTCCAGGAAATCGCGGTAGTAAGGTGGTGTGTGGGCCTCCAGCATAGCCGGCGGCGAGTCCGCACCCGCGATGAGTACCCCGGGGCACTCGTGGTCGCTGAAGCTCGTCGGGCCCCGCATACGTTCCATCCCGCGCTCTCGCAGCCAGGCACAGGCCGCGTCCAGAAGAGCGCGTGCCGCCGCGTAATCCTCCAGCACCTCGAAGAAGCCAAACCCCCCCTCCGGCCGGCCCGTGAGGGCGATGCGGCGGTGTGGCACAAAGGCGGCGATCGTACCCACGACCTCGTTCCGCCGGCGGGCCAGGAAGAGCGCGATATCGGCTTCGCGGTAGAAGGGCCCGGTCTTTGGGTCGAGATACCGCAGGCGGTCCGTGACCAGCGGCGGTACCCAGTTCGGGTCGTCCCGGTAGACGCGCCAGGGAAAGCGCACGAAGGCCCGCAGATCCTTGCGCGACCGTACGACCTCAATCTCCAGTTCGCCCACGGTAAGCCCCCAAGAGAATGGTTTTCTGAGCAACCGGCATTCTAGCACAAGCCCCGGGCAAGGTCAACGTTTGAAGGCGCGGGGCGCCTCTGGTATAATCCCTGCAGGTTGTCGGAGCACGATCGTTCGATGGAGAAAGGTCGATGAACAAGAGCTACCGCCTCCGCGAGTTTGTGTCCCCCAGGGATGGCCGAAGCCTGATCCTCGATCTGAGCGCCGGGCTGGCGCTCGGGCCGCTGCCGGGCCTCGAACGCTTTCCCGAGGCCGTAGCCTCTCTCCTCCCACGCGTCGACGGGCTGGTCTGCAGCCCGGGTCAGGCCGCGCGGATCGGCCCTCGCAGCCGCGAGGATGCAGCAGTGCTCGTGCGGGCGAGCTGGACGAACGCGCTGCGCGGGCCCGGGTTCGTCCTACCGCCGGAGACTGTCCACTACGTCCCGATCCTGGGCGCGCAGGGTGGTCTCGACCTGGGCGCGAGCGCGGTGGTGATAGACTTTCTGCTCGGGTATGAAGAGCAGATCGAGGGTACGTGCCTGCGTACGACCGTGCAGCTCGCGCTGGAGGGTGCGCGCCTTTCGCTGCCCATCCTGGTACAGGTGCGGCCGGAAGGGCCCCGGGTGGCACTTCGCGACCGCGCGGTCGCCCTCGGGGTCTCCTACGCCCTGGAAGGAGGCGCGGACGGCATCGCACTGCCCTGGCCGGGAAAGGGGACGTTCGGCGAAATCGTCGAGATGGCCGGCGATCGGCCGCTTTGGATCGTCCCCGAAGCGCGGGATCCGCTCGGGGGGGAACTGGAGGAGGCGCTCGCCCTCGGGGCATGCGGTCTTTGGCTCGATGCGGTCTATCTGGGGGCCCAGGACCTGGACACCCTGGTTTTCCAGCTGAGCTCCCGGGTGCACGCGGCGGCAGAGCCGGGGAGGTAGCGCGATGGAGAGCGGAAAACGGGCGCGCTTCGATCGATTGTTCAACCGTCACGGTGATGGCCGTGCGGTATGCGTGGCGGCTGACCACGGCTACATGAGCGACGTCACACCGAACGTCGTGCGTCTCCGCCCGATTGTGGAAGCGGTGATCCAGGGCGGCGTGGACGGGATCCTGCTCAGCCCGGGGCAGGCGATGCGGCTGGCGGATCTGTTTCGAGGACGCGATGGGCCCGCGCTGATCATCCGCGCGGACTGGATGAACATGCCGCGTCTGGGTACTTCCAATGTCGCCAATGCCGTGCCCCAGCGGCTGCTCTTTCACCAGAAGGTCATCACGGCCGAGCAGTCGCTGGCTCTGGGGGCCTCTGCGATCACGATCTACCTCTTCTTGGGTTACAACGACGATATCGAGGCGACCGGCATCCAGATCTGCTCCCGTTTTCTGGACGAATGCCGGAGGGTCGGTCTGCCGTGCATCATCGAGCCGCTCGCCTACGGCCGCAAGGTCACCGGAGCGAACATCGTCGAGATCCTCACGCTGGGGGCGCGCATCGCTTCCGAACTCGGGGCAGACGCGCTCAAGATCCCCTATACGGGCGATGTGGACACCTTCCGACGCCTGTGCGAAGTGGCGGGGGTCCCGGTGCTCGTGCTGGGTGGGGCTCGGAGCGATAACGAGCGGGACGCGCTGGAGTTGTTCGCGGAAGCGCTGGAGGCGGGAGCCCGGGGTTGCCTGATGGGACGCAACGTGACCAAGTCCCCGGACCCCGCGCGCATCGTGGCCCAGCTGTGCGGTGTGGCGCACCAGGGCTGGTCCGTCGACCAGGCGCTGCGCGGGGAAGTCTGGCCCTTTGTGCGGCTGAAGGCCCATGCAGCGCTGTGTACCGGGTGCCTCCTGTGCCAAACGGCGTGTGTTGCGGCCCATGAACCCGGGTGCTACGGGGTAGTGGGAGCGCGGTTGCGCATCCAGACTGCCCCGGGCACAAAGGGACGGCGGATCTTTTTCTGCACGCTGTGCGGCAAATGCCTGGCTGCCTGCCCGACGGGCGCTCTCCGCTGGAACCCGGCAAGCGGCGCCGTCGAGCTGCTCCGGGAAAGGTGCGACGGCTGCGGAGCCTGCATGGAAGCCTGTCCCACCAGTGTGATCTCGCGGGATGGAACCGAAGAGAGATGGCCGGTGGTCTGTGACCTGTGCGGGGGCGAGCCGGCCTGTGCGCGCATCTGTCCTACCGGCGCACTGGAGGTCGCCCGGCGCCCTTCGCCTTTCGGGTAGAGGAGCGCGCGATCTGGCAAGGAGCGGTGTGCATGGATCTGAAGCATCGGGGCTATGCGGACTGCATCCTCAGGGTCGATCTGACCCGCGGGGAGGTGGAGACGACCCCCCTTCCGGCCGAGGCGATGCCGCTGGTGCTAGGCGGGAAGGGGTTGGGGGCCTGGCTCCTGTACACGGAACAGCCGTCGGGTGTGCCGCCCCTTTCCCCGGAGAACCGGCTGATCTTCCATGTCGGCCCGCTGACTGGCACGAGCGCGCCCACGGCCGGCCGTTTCGGTTGTACGACGCGCAGCCCGGCGACAGGCGCCTACTGCGACGCCTATTCGGGCGGCTACTGGGGTGCTGCGTTCAAGTTCGCCGGGTACGACGCCCTCGTGCTGAAGGGTCGGGCGGAGGAACCGGCCGTACTGGTCATCGATGATCGGGAGGTGCGGCTGGAGCCGGCAGAGGATCTCTGGGGAATGACGGTGCCGCGGGCGCAGGAGTGGTTGGACGAGCGCTTTGGCCCCGGCTGGGAGACACTGGTCATCGGTCCGCCGGGGGAAGCGGGCCGGCCGCTTGCTGCGATCCTGAACGGCTCGCGTACCCTTGCCCGTGGCGGTGTAGGTGCGGTGATGGGAAGCAAGCGCTTGAAGGCCATCGTGACACGCGGTACAGGCCGGGTCCGCGTTTACGACCCGGAACGGTTCCGGAGGGCGCTGCAGCTCGCGTTCCGCGCGGTGCGGATGTCCAGCGAGACCACCCTTCTGCGCCAGGAAGGCACGCTGAACATCCTCGAGATCGTCAACGTGATGGGCGCTTTGCCCACGCGCAACTTCCGGGAGGGCGAATTCGAGGGTGCCGCAGCGCTTTCCGGTGCCTCCTTTCGCCGGCACAACTGGGTGCGGGACTATGCCTGTTTTGGCTGCCCGATCGCATGCGGCAAATATACCCGACCGCTGGAGGACGGCACCGTCATCGAGGGGCCGGAGTACGAGACGACCTACGCCTTCGGCCCGAACTGCGGCATTGCGAGCCGCGAGGCGATCATCCAGCTGCAAGCGCTGTGCGACACCTACGGCATCGATGCGATCAGCACGGGTGTGATCGTGGCCCTGGTGATGGAGATGTTCGAACGGGGGATTGTGGGAGCCGCCGATCTGGATGGGCTGGAGCCTCGCTTCGGAGACGAACAGGCCGCCCTAGCCCTTGTGGGAAAGATCGCGCGCGCGGAGGGGTGCGGAGAATGGCTCGGTGAAGGGGTGGCGGCCATCGCCCGGCGTTACCCGGAGGCGGCGCCCTTTGCCATGCACGCCAAGGGCCTGGAGATGCCCGGGTACCATCCGAACGCGGCCAAGGGGACAGCGCTCGGCTACGCGATCTCGGAACGGGGAGCCTGTCACCTGCGGGGCGCTACCCTTTCCGAACTATTTGGCGGCGCGGCCGACCCGCTCACGATCGAGGGCAAAGCACAGCTCTTTCGCGACACCCAGGCGAAGAAGGCGGTGTGGGACAGCGCCTGCCTGTGCTACTTTAGCGCCTACGGGATGACCCTCAAGGAGCTGTGGCAGCTGGTGGTGGCTTGTACGGGGTTCGACTATCCTGCTGTGCGGGACCTCGAGCGCGTGGGGGAGCGCGTTTCTACCCTTGCCCGGCTGTTCAACGTGCGGGAAGGCTTTGACCGGCGACACGATACCCTCCCTCCCCGTAACCTCGTGGAGTCCCTCCGGAACGGGCCGGCCGCCGGGCAGGTGGTGGAACTGGCCCCGATGCTCGACGAGTACTATCGCTTGATGGGGTGGGATTCACAGGGTGTGCCGACGCCCGAGCGGCTGCACGCACTGGGTCTTAGCGGGATCCTATAGCGGCGGGCATCCACTGCCTCGATCTTGGGCAACAGCGCGGGCCTAAACGTCATTTCGACGGCGTTACGGCCGCAGGTGAGGCCGTGTGGCATCCGCAGCGAAGCGATCCGCAGGCCTCTCCGGGAGCGCGAGAAGCTGCTTTCCTCTCCTCGCTATCCCTCGGATCTGTCCTCCCTCGAGCGCAGGTAGAGATCGACTCCGAGCCAGAGCGCGACGGCGACCAACAGCCAGAGCACCATAGGGATCTCCCGGGCAGGATAGAATCGAAC
>JBMFPK010000163.1:0-6148 GCA_049969155.1 Chloroflexia bacterium
ATGATGGCCGGCTTCTCCGTGGAGGCGATCGTCGCCGCCCTGGGCGGGACACCGGCCCCGCTGGTGGAGGCGATCAAGGCCGGCCAGATCCGGGGCGCGGTTGGCGTTGTCGGTTGCAACAACCCGAAAGTGCCACAGGACAAGGGGCATATCGCGCTCACCCGCCGCCTGATCGAGCAAGATATCCTCGTGGTGGTTACCGGCTGCTCGGCGGTGGCCAATGGCAAGGCCGGACACATGGTGCCCGAAGCGGCGGAGCTCGCCGGGCCAGGCTTGAAAGCGGTCTGCCAGGCGCTGGGCATCCCGCCCGTGCTGCACATGGGCTCCTGCGTGGATAACACGCGCATCCTGGTGCTCGCCGCAGCCTTGGCGAATTTTATCGGCGTCGACATCTCTGAGCTGCCGCTCGCCGCCGCGGCGCCGGAATGGTACTCGGAAAAGGCCGTCGCCATCGGTGCCTATGCTGTCGCCTCCGGTGTCTACACCGTGCTCGGTATCCAGCCTCCGATCTTCGGCAGCCCCCATATCATCGACCTTTTGACCAATGGGCTTGAGGGCATCGTGGGAGCCACCTTCGCGGTGGAACCGGATCCGGAGCGGGCTGCCGTGCTCATCCGGCGCCATATCGAGCGCAAACGGCGAAACCTGGGCCTTTCGGCTGTCGACCCGGCTTCGATCCCGATGCCGGAGTAGCCGCAGGACGGGCAGTCCTGCAGGGAGGCCCCCATGCGGGTGGTGATCGTGGGAGCGGGACCGGCCGGGGTCACCGTGGCGCGCACGCTGCGCGAGGAGGGTTTTGCCGGGGAAATCGTGCTCCTCTCGGCCGAACCATACCCTCCCTACGCCCCTCCGGCCATGGTCGAGTCCTTTATGACCGGGCAGGAGGTGCACTTCTGGCAGGGCCGCGATTTTCCGGAGCGCGCGGGGCTGGATTGGCGCCCAGCGACGACGGTTGCCGCAGTCCGCCCGCGGGAGCGCTCCATCCTCACGGCAGCGGGCGAGGAGTTGGCCTACGATCGGCTCGTGCTGGCTACAGGGAGCCGGCTCTTCGCGCCCATCCCCGGGGTGGACAAGCCCGGCGTGTACAATTTCAAGTCCTTGAGCGCGGCCGAGGCGCTCGTCGAAGAGGTGCGCCAGGGCCGGGCACGGCGCGCGGTGATCGTCGGGGCCGGCTTTATCGGCATCGAGATCGCTCTCCTGCTCGCACACCTGGGGGTCGAGGTGACCCAGGTGGAGATGATGGATCGGGTGATGCCGGGCATGCTGGATGGCGAGACCGCGGCCGTCGTGCTGCGAGCGGTGCGCGAGCGCGGGATCGAGGTGCTCCTGCACACGTCGGCGCGTGCCTTTGTGGGCGAGCCTCGGGCTTCCGCCGTGGAACTGGCGGACGGTCGCCTCCTTCCGGCCGAGCTGCTGATCGCGGCCACCGGTGTCCGGCCGAACATCGAGTTCCTGGCCGGTTCGGGGATCGAGACGCGTACCGGCGTGCTCGTCGACGATTACCTTCGCACGAACGCGCCGGACGTCTACGCTGCGGGCGACATCGCCGAGGCACGCGACCGGCTGACCGGCGAACTGCGTGTGCACCCGATCTTTCCCAACGCGGTCGCTCAGGGACGGGTCGTCGCCTACAACCTGCTGGGCTATGCGATCCCCTACGAAGGCGCCGAACGGATGAACAGTCTGAAGCACCTCGGCGTCCCGGTGATCGCTGCGGGTTATGCCGAAGGCGACCAGGTGCTCCGCAGCATGTGGCGGGATACGCTGCGCACCCTCTACCTTCGCGATGGCCGGCTGCGCGGTTTTCAGCTCGCCGGAGATATCCGCGCAGCCGGTGTACTGCGCGTCCTTCTGAACCGACAGATCGATGTCCGGCCGCTGCTCCCAGGGCTCCTCGCGCCCGGCTTCGGGGTGGGGCAGCTCGTGGGCAGCGGTGCGGAGATACTGAGCGGCATCCTCTGAACGGTCATGCACGCGTAGGGAGCGAGGCTTCGCAGGGCAGGCCCCGCTCCTTTCGCCCCTAGGAAAGCACCGAGCGGTCTGGCCACACCGGGAGCGAAGGGCTTCCGGGGAGGGCCAAGGAGCTACGCAAGCCTGGCCTCACCTCTTGCGTCCTGGGATGGTCCGGTACGAGTGGCGCCGTCGCCCGGTGTGCGAAAGGAGGACCGATGGGAAGTCGCGTCCTGGTGGCGTATGCGACTCGGTACGGCGCAACGGCGGAGATCGCGGAGCAGATCGGAAGGGTACTTCGCGAGGCCGGCCTGCAGGTGGACGTGCTTCCCATGGCGCAAGTGGACAACGTGGAACCGTACGATGCGGTCGTCCTCGGGAGCGCGGTGTACATCGGTAAATGGCTCAGGGAAGCTTCGGCCTTCCTGAAGGCGAAAGCCGACCTTCTGGCCGAGCGCCCGGTATGGCTGTTCTCCAGCGGCCCGACCGGAGAGGGGGACCCCGTCGCCCTCCTGAAGGGCTGGCGTTTCCCCGAAGGGTTGCGCGAACTTGTGGAGCGCACCCGGCCGCGCGACGTGGCGGTATTTCACGGCCGGCTCGATCCCGAGCGGTTGCGCTTCGGCGCGAGGTGGATCATCCGGCGCATCCAGGCGCCGACAGGGGACTTTCGCGATTGGGGTGCGATCGAGCGCTGGGCACGCGGGATCGCCGCCGCCCTCTCCACGTGACGATCGGAGGCGCAGGGGACGATAGGACCCTCTCACGTGGAGGAGGGGAGGTTTCCTCCGGAGTTGTGGTAGAATAGGGCACGCGGAAGCCCCGGTCGCCTGGCCGGGGACAGCATGGAGGAACGCGCCGGAGGAAAGAGATGTCTGCAGGGACGAGCTTCCATATGACGCCGGAGCAGTTTCGCCGGTACGGCCGCGCGGTGGTCGACTGGATCGCCGACTACTACGAGCGCGTGGAGTCGTTCCCCGTGCTCTCGCAGGTACAGCCCGGGGAGATCCGTGCGGCCCTTCCGGACGCCCCGCCCCAGCAAGGGGAACCCTTCGAGGCCATCCTGGCCGATGTGGAACGGGTGCTCCTTCCCGGCATTACGCACTGGCAGTCGCCGAACTTTTTCGCCTTCTTCCCGGCCAACGCCTCCGGCCCAGCAATCCTGGGGGAGCTCCTTTCCGCAGGCCTGGGGGTGCAGGGGATGCTCTGGGCAACCTCCCCGGCCTGCACGGAACTGGAGACGCACGTCCTGGACTGGCTGGCGGACATGCTCGGCCTCCCGCAGCATTTCAAGTCCTCGAGCACCGGTGGGGGCGTGATCCAGGACTCGGCCTCCAGCGCGACCCTGTGCGCGCTGCTCGCCGCGCGCGAGCGTGCCACCGGCTTTGCCAGCAACGAGAGGGGATGCGACGGCCGGCTGGTCGCCTATGCCTCCACCCAGGCCCATTCCTCTGTGGAAAAGGCGGTGCGCATCGCCGGGATCGGACAGCGCAACCTGCGCCTGATCGAGGTCGACGAACGGTATGCGATGCGCCCCGAGGCACTGGCCGCGCAGATCGCACAGGACCGTGCGGCCGGCCTGATCCCCTGCTTCGTCTGCGCGACTGTGGGGACGACCTCGTCCAGCGCGATCGACCCGCTGCCGGAAATCGGCCGGATCTGCCGCCAGGAAGGCCTCTGGCTGCACGTGGATGCGGCGATGGCCGGTACCGCGGCGATCTGTCCCGAGTTCCGCTACATCCACGAGGGGCTGGAGTATGCGGACAGCTACTGTTTCAACCCGCACAAGTGGATGTTCACGAATTTCGATTGCGACTGCTTCTATGTGGGGGACCGTGCTGAGCTCATCCGCACCCTGAGCATCCTGCCCGAGTACCTGCGCAACAAGGCCACCGAGTCCGGGGCGGTGATCGATTACCGGGACTGGCAGATCCCGCTCGGGCGGCGCTTCCGCGCGCTGAAGCTCTGGTTTGTCATCCGCTTCTACGGCGTGGAGGGGCTGCAGCACCACGTCCGGCAGCACGTCGCCTGGGCGCAGGAATTTGCGCGCTGGGTGGAGGAAGATCCCCGCTTCGAGCTCGCGGCACCGGTCCCACTCAACCTGGTCTGTTTCCGCCACCGCTCGGGGGACCGGTTCAACGAAGCGCTCTTGGAGCGCCTGAACCGGAGCGGACGGCTCTACCTCAGCCACACGAAGCTGGACGGCCGGTATGTCCTGCGTTTCTGTGTGGGGCAGACGAACACGGAAGCGCGCCACGTCCGCGCGGCCTGGGAGCTCATCCGGGAGGCGGCGCAGCGCCTGGAAGAGGAGTGGACCGGCGGCGAGGTGGAAGCGTGAAGACGGTGGTCGTGGGGCTGGGAAACCCGATCCTGCGCGACGACGGCGTCGGGATCCACGTCGTGCGTCAGGCGGCCCAACGGGTACGGCGTGAGGACGTCGTCTTTGCCGAGGCGACCGTGGGGGGGCTACGGTTGCTCGACCTGCTGGTCGGCGCCATCGTCACGCCGGAGGGAAAGCCCGGGGAGATCCGGCATCTCGGCCCGAACGACCTGCGTGCTCCCCGGCACGCCGGTTCCTCCCACGATGTCTCGCTTCCCGCTGCCCTGGCGCTGGGCCGCCGCATGGGGATGGCGCTCCCCCCGGACGAGCGGATCACGATCCTTGCCGTGGAAGTGGTCGACGTGCTTACCTTTGGGGAGGAATGCACGCCACAGGTGGCCGCGGCGCTGCCGCGCGCCGTGGAAGCGCTGCTGAGGGAACTGGGGGAAGACTAGGGGCCTCCCTCCGGGGTCTCGACGAGCCCGATCTCGCTCAGAAGTCGAAGCGTTTCCAACGCCTCGGCTTCGTCCAGCCGGCTGATGGCAAAACCGGTGTGGACAATGACATAATCGCCGACCTGAGCCTCCGGCACATAGGCCAGGCAGACCTCGCGGACGATCCCGCCAAAGTCCACCTTGGCCATGCGCAGGAACCCGCTGTCATCGATCTCTACGACCCGCCCCGGGATAGCCAGGCACATCCTGTGCTCCTCTGCGATCTGCTTGTAGATAGTATTCTACCACGTGCTGCCGCACTTCGCAAACCGGCCGGCGTGTGGTAGAATGCGAATCGTCGCCGGGCGTTGCGCGGCCCTACTGAGGCAACAGGAGGACAGGATGCTTTCTTTTTTGGGAGGATTGCTCTGGGCGATGGCTGGGGGGCTGAACCCCTTCCTGCCGCTCTTTGTGGCCGCAGCCATGGCCCGGTTCACGAACCGTTTTCAACCCTTGCCACGATACGCTTTCCTGGGGGAAACCTGGTTCGTGGTCACGGCCGGCATCCTCTTGCTGGCGGAACTCTTCCTCGACAAGATGTACCTTCCGGGAGTTTCGCTCGCCGTACCTGCCGGCGAGCGCGACCGGAAGAAGTGGCTGGGCGCGATGCACGATCTGAGCCAGATGCTCCTTGGGCCGCTTGCAGGGGCCCTGGTCCTGGCAGCTTCCGACCGTGTCTTTCCTGCGTCCTGGTTCCTGGTCGCTCCGATGGTGGGGGCCCTGGTTGCAGGGGCGGTCTACGCGGCCAGGCGCTCCCTGCGCCAGCGGCTCGTCCTCCGCTGGGCAACCCCGGTGCAGCCCCTGGGGAACCTCTTCCTGAGCACGATGGGGGATCTGATCGCCGTGCTGATCAGCGTGGCCGGCCTAGTCGTCGGGATGGCCGGTCCTTGAGCGCGGAAGGTCAGGGCTCGGTAAGTGCCCTCACGATGCGCGGCAGATCGAGGATGTCGGCCACCCAGAAGTCGACCCCGTCCTGGGTATCCGGCGGTCCCCCGACGAGCAGGGTGCGCATGCCGGCCTCGTGGCCGGCCTTCAGGTTGCGCGTGCTGTCTTCGATCAGTAGGCACTCCCATCCCTCCGCCTGGAGCTCCTCCAGTACGATCCGGTAGGCGAGCGGATCCGGCTTGCAGTGGTACCCCAGCGCCCGGATGTCGAAGATGCGCCGGAAGTGGCGGCGGATGTTGAGCACCTCGAGAACCCGATCGGCGTATTCCAGCGAGGCGTTCGTGAAGAGGACCTTTTCCTGGGGAAGCGTGGCGAGCATCCCGTCCAGCGCGGGGTTCGGTTGCAGGTATCGGGTCACGTCGACCCCGTGGACAAAGGCGAGGTAGTCATCGGGATTCACCTGGTGGTGCAGCTGCAGACCCCGGAGGGTCGTGCCGTACCG
>JBMFPK010000164.1:0-6139 GCA_049969155.1 Chloroflexia bacterium
ATGTGGTGCTCACGGTCACCAACGCCTGCGGCATCAGCACCGCTGCCCACACCATCGTCGTCCAGCCGGCGCCGCCGACCTATTTCTACATCTACCTCCCCATCGTCTTCAAGGCACACCAGCCGTAGGGGAGGGCAATTCCCCGGGGCGCTCGTTCCCCTCGAGAGCCAAGACCAAAGGGCCGGGTCCCCCGATGGGGACCCGGCCCCTCTCTGATGTTGCAGGCCTGCAGGAATCCTCTCCCTGAGCACCCTCAGTGATCCCGGACGATCGCTACTCCCAGAGACGGGGAGCTACGCGTTCCCCACGCCAGTCCAGCAGACCTACTCCGCTGTCCCTGGCCATCTCCTCCACTCCCCCGTACAGACGCAGACCAAAGACGTAGGGAAGGTACGGCTTTTCCACGCCCTCTTGCCGCAACCGCTCCCGGAAAGAGGCGTCTCCCAAACGCTCCAACCACTCGCCCATCTCCCTGCGGCGCACCCTTCCTTTCACTTCGACAAGCACCCAGAAGCGCCTGCCTTCCGGCGATTCCACGGCGGCGACAACATCGGCCTCGCCGTCCACGATCACAGCAAAGGGTTCCCGCGCCAAGCGGAACCCCTTTCTTTCCAGCACGTCCCGGAGGACTTCCTGCGCATCGAGCTCCAGGTCGAGGCCCAAGCGGTCCGCCAACTGGCCGACCTGCTTGCTCAGATCTCTCATCTGCTGCGTGAGCAGAGCTACCTCCTGTTCCGTCCGCCGCTGCGCCTCCGCCAGCGCCTCTGTGGCCTCCCAGACGTGGCGGAAATGACCGTCCAGTTCCAGCCGGAGGCGGCCCAGCTAGCCCTCCATGATCTCCTTACGCAGCAGATCCGTCCGCTCCCCGACGACCTCGCGGGCGATCTGCCGCATGCGCTCTTCGACTTCCGATAGCCCGGTTCCGGTCCCATAGTCGAACCCTCCTTGCCTCTCCCTTCTATACGTGCATTTTGCCATGCTCCTGAGGAGAATACAACCGAGGCGGAAATCTCCGGCGAAGCGGCCACACTGTCTTTCCTTTTCGGCAATGCAGCGGGGAGTCCCTGCCAGTGCAAAGGGCCCGCGTTCCGCGATGGGGGAGCGCTCCACCTCACGTAGGTGCCCGAGGATCACCGTTTCTTGCTGAAGCAAAAGACGATGAACCCCAGGACCAGGATACTCCAGTAGTTGATCACACGGTCCAGCAAGCCCACAGCAAAGGCCAGGCTCTGAGGCTCCATCCCTGCCGTCAGAAGCGCGGCGGGGAGGAAGAGCGGGAGAATCCACCCGAACATGGCCTCGACCGCCCCCAGTCCGGCCGGCGTGATGGGCAAGGTGGTGAGCAGAGAACTCGCCAGCGCGACGAATACCACCACCGGGACCCCCATCGACACCTTCACCGGGAGGCTCAACACGACGGACTGGAAAACCAGGTAGAAACGCGCGCTTTCCAAGACCCAGATGAGCAGCGTCTGCGCGAGCACCAACGGCAGGGTCGTTCGCCGAAAGGAAAGGAGAGTCCCTTCCAGAAAGCGCTCGTACAGATCTTGGAATCGACGGGGAACATAGCGGCGCAGCGCGGGGCCGAGAAAACGCATCCCCAGCAGCACCCCCACCGCGATCGCCGCCAGCGCGATCCCGCCACCGTATACGGTGCGCGCGACCATCCGATCGCTTGCCGAGGCCGTCTGGGGAATCCGGGGGCCGAACAGGGCCAGGCTGGCTGCCAGGAGCAACAGGAAGAGAAAGAGCATATCCAGCACGCGCTCGGCAAAGATGGTACCCACCGTGCGGGAGAACGAAGCTCGCGACGAGCGGTGCAAGAGATATCCCCGGTAGAGATCGCCCAACTTGGCGGGGACCAGGCAATTTGCGAACCAGGAAAGGTAGAGGATCTCCGTCAGGCCTGCCAGCCCGGGAAGCGGAGATGGGGCGTCATTTGCGCTTCCGGCGTTCCGCAGGAGCAGCTGCCACCGCCAGGCGCGCAAGGGAAAGGTCGTATAGAAGGAAAGAAACCCCAAGGCAAAAAGCGGAAGGCGTGCGCGGCGCATAAAGGACCAGACCGCGGCAGGATCGATCCTCAAACGCCAGATCGCCAGAGCCACCAGGCCGCCGGCGATCAGAAACGAAAGCAATGTGCGCCAGTGGAACAGACGGCGCCTCAAGTCCGGTGCCACCGGGGATGGCTCGGGGCCTGCCACGGTCACTCCTAAGAGCTCGCCCCCACCTTGGACCGCTCGAACGCCTCCAGCCGCTCCGCCTGGTCCTGCAGGATGAGGGCCTCGATGATCTCATCCAGGTTCCCATCGAGAATGGCCGGCAGGTTGCTGAAGTTGCGGCGCAACCTGTGGTCGGTCACGCGATCTTGGGGAAAGTTGTAGGTACGGATCTTTTCCGCTCGCTCGCCTGTACCGATCTGCGCCAGACGTGCCTCTCCCAGTTCCCGCAGCCGTTTCTCCTCTTCCATCGCATACAGACGCGCCCGAAGCACAGCCATCGCTTTCGCTTTGTTCTGCAGCTGGGAGCGCTCATCCTGGCAGGTGACCACGAGCCCTGTGGGCAGGTGAGTGATGCGCACCGCACTATCGGTGGTGTTCACACTCTGCCCTCCGTGGCCGGTCGATCGAAAGACGTCGATCCGCAGGTCGTCCGGATCGATCACCACCTCCACTTCGTCCATCTCGGGAAGGACGGCGACCGTAGCCGTAGAAGTGTGGATGCGCCCGCTTGCCTCGGTAATCGGCACCCGCTGCACCCGATGCACCCCGCTCTCGTATTTCAGCCGGCTGTACGCTCCTCTGCCCTTGACCTCGAAGATGACCTCTTTGAATCCCCCAAGGTCGTTCGGATGGGTGCTCACGAGGTCGACCTTCCAGCCGTGAGATTCCGCATAGCGCGTGTACATCCGGAAGAGATCCGCAGCAAAGAGCGCGGCTTCGTCCCCACCCGTCCCTGCACGGATTTCGACGATTACGTCCCGATCGTCGTTCGGGTCCTTCGGGAGAAGCAGGCGCTTGATCTCCTCCTCGAGCGCGCGGAGCTGTTCCCGCAACCGCGCGGCCTCCTCACGGGCCAGATCCGCGAGTTCCCGGTCGTCGCCCCGCGCCAGATCCTCCGCCTCATCGATCTGACGCTCCACTTCACGGTAGCGCCGATAGGCAGTCACCAGATCTTCCAGATCGGCCAATTCCCGCCCGTATTCCTGCAACAGGCGAGGATTGGTCGCGACCTCCGGTTCCGCCATCAACCGCTGCAGTTCTTCGTACCGCTCGACCACTTGCTCCAGCGCAGCCAACATCGCGTGTTCCCCGTCCCCGGTCGTTCCCAGGGCAAAGAAAGGCGGGCATCTGCCAGGCCCGCCGCATGTTTCGGTCCGGCTAGAGATCGGAGAGGAGCAACCGACGCAGTTCGCGCAACCTCTTGCGCTGCTGGGGTGTGAACCGCCCTCCAGCCGCCTGGTCCGCCAGCAGGCTGTGGAACTCTTCCTGGAGCCGGGTAAACTCGGTTTCGCTCAAGCGGGGCAGCCCTTCGCCTTCCCACTCGTAGCGGTCTAGGTAGCGCTCATAGTCCTTTGGATCGTAGAACAGGTTCGCCTTGGACATACACCGGCTCCAGAAAGTCGCCTTTTCCAAGCATTCTAATTGTATGCCGGGGGAGCCCGTTTGTCAAGGCGAAAGGGCTCCCCTCAACTCCTCCACGCTGCGACGGGCATAGAGCCATACGGGTCCGAGCTTCCCTTCCCCCAACACCCGATCGAACACGAGCAAGAGCACGGTCGCTTCCGTCACCGGAAAGGCGTACAGGTCGTAGCGCGCCCCGGTGAAGAACAGGAAACCCATCGGGTGCTCGTCGCCGAGCAATGGGGCCATCGATTCGCGCGCGGCAAGCACCCGCACCGCCTGCGCGGCCAGCCCGTCGGCTTCCGGTACCTGCACAGGACCCTCGTGCATCAAGATCTTCCCCTGGGCATCCACAAGGAGCGCAAGCAGCGGGCCAATCGAAGCCAGGAGTTCCTGCAATGCCCGGCGGACGCGCTCGCGCTGTTCGGGAGTCCAGGTGATGGGCGAGCGCGTCTCCGCCGATACGGCGGGACGCGCGGAATCGACCTCCGGCGGCTTGGCCGGAACGGGGCGCAATGCCTGACGGGCACTTGACGGAACGGTTGCCCCTGCCGAGGCGGAAGGTTGCCGCCCGGTACCCGGGGGCGAGGGCGGCTTCCCGGGGACCGGGATCGTGCTCGGGGGAGGTTGGGGAATCGGGAGTTCGAGCGCCCGACTGATGAGTGCCGCCACCTGCTGCGGCTCGGCATCGGGGAGCAGCCCGAAGACCCCCAGCGCCTGCGCCTGGTTCCGAAGCGCCGGAGTTACGGGCACGCCCACCAGCACCACCCGCGTACCTGGCGACAACGCCAGCACCACTTCCGCGAACTCGATCCCGGTCATCTCGGGCAGCTGCCAGGGGGCCAGCACCAGGTCGTAGGGCGAGCCCCGTACCTCCCAGAGCGCCTCATTGGCGGAGGTCGCAACGGTCCAATCGACTGCACCGCCCCAAAGCTCGACCTGTGTCTGCAAGGAAGGGGCCATCCCGTCACGGGCGGCCACAACGAGCGCTCGCTTGGCCATGGTGCTTCCTCGCTAGACCTCCTCCTGCCCGGCACGGGGAAGGGTGAAATAGAAGGTGCTCCCTTTCCCCACCTCGCTTTCGAGCCACATCCGCCCGCGATGCAGGCGCACCAGTTCGCGAGCGATCGAAAGGCCAAGCCCCATGCCCCCGTGCTCCCGCCGCAACGAATCCTCCACCTGGTAGAACGGCTCAAAGATGCGTTCCCACTCTTCGCGCGGAATCCCCGGCCCGGTGTCTTCCACTGCGATCACCACTTCGTCCCCTTCCGGGCGCGCCCAAACACGAATCGAACCGTTTGCTGGGGTAAACTTGATCGCGTTCGAAAGCAAGTTGTTCAGGATCAAAGAGATCTTCTCATAGTCACCGTGGACCGCCGGGAGATCTTCGGGAACCTCACAGTACAGCTGCTGCCCCTTGCTTTCCGCCGCCTGTCGGAACCGCTCGACGGCTTCCTGCATGAGGCACGGAAGCAGGATAAGGTGGCTCGAAAGCGACATCTGGCCCGCCTCGAGGTAACGCAGGTTGGTCATGTCGTCGACCAGCTGCGTGAGAAGAGTGGCGCTCTCCAGGATGGCCAGAACCTCCTCGCGGAGTTTCCCCTCCACCTGGTCCCGCAGCATCACCGCGTAGCCGAGGATGATGGAAAGTGGCGTCCGCAGTTCGTGCGCCGCGATGTTCAGGAACTCGCTCTTCAGCCGGTCGACCTCCTGCAGGCGCCGGTACGACTCCTCGATCTCCTGGAACAGGCGCGCCTTTTCCAGGGCAATGGCCAGCTGGTTCGCGAGCAAGCCGGCCACCTCCAGGTCGCTCGCCTGAAATGGCGCACCTCCGGCCTTTTCGCTCAGGTTCAGGACGCCGATCACCCGGTCACCGCTGCGCAGCGGCACCGAAAGAAAAGAGGGGTTCCGATAGCGCTCTCCCCGAGGCAGAGGACACTCGTTCAGCCTGGGGTCCTGCCGCACATCCTCCACAAGAAGGGGCTCGCCCGAGCGACAGACACGGCCGGCCACCGTCCCCTCGACCTCACAGGTCGTCCCGACCGCGACTTCTTCTGGCAGCCCGACCCCAGCCGTCAAGCTGAGGGTTTCTTCCCGGGGATGGTAGAGCATGATCGACCCGCGCGTGGCCTGGGTCTCTGTCATCGCGGCCTGAAGCGCGGTCTCCATCAGCTCCCGGGGCTCCAGCAGCAGAGCCAGCTTCTCGCTCGCTTGCACGAGGTGCATGAGGGCCTTCGAGCGAGCTTCCTCGCGCGCGAGCGCCTGCTTCGCCAAAGCACCCGAAACCGCCAGCCTCAGGTTGTCCAGCTGGAATGGCTTGGGCAAAAAGTCGGAAGCTCCCTGTTTGACAGCTTCGATGGCTGCTTCGACAGAAGCATAGCCGGTCATCACCACGATGGCGATGTCCGGAGCAAACTGCCGGACCCGGCGCATCAGCTCCAACCCGTCGATCTGCGGCATGCGCACATCGAGCAGGAGCAGGTCATAGGACTCCTGGCGGAGCATTTCCAGCGCTTGCA
>JBMFPK010000165.1:0-6108 GCA_049969155.1 Chloroflexia bacterium
GCCTTCGAGCGCGCCAGCACCGCCATCAGCACGTCGCGCGGCCGCACCCGCACGTCCCCCACTTCCACGGGTTCCGTGCTCGCCAGCCCGAGCTCCGCCAGCATCCGCATCTTCTCGATCGCACGCTCGCTGTAGCCCCAGAAGGTGATCTTAAAGAAGCACTCCCGGATCCCCTTGTCGGCCAGCGAGAGCGGGATGGTAGCCATCTCCGAGTGGATGGAATGGTGCGCCTTGGCCAGTCCAATCGGCTCGCGGAAGGGAAAGACCTCCATCTCGGACAGCGGTTCCACCTCCACAAATTGCCCGTCGCGGAAGATGACCGGGTTGAGCGTGATCTCGTCCAGGATCGTCTGCAAGGAATAGGCCCAGGCCAGGGAATCTCCCTCATCCGGGGTAGAGCCGTTGTAGATGCGGACGTATTCCACCGTGTCCAGCATCTGCCCGATGTACCCGGCGTGCACGTTGGCGATCCCCGGGCAGCTCCCTAGCCCCAGCACGGCGAGGAGGCCGGCCTCGCGGTAGGCCTCGTCGAGCTGCAACTGCTTCCGCGTCGTGTGGAACAGTCCACCCAGGTCCAGATACGGGACACGGGCCTCGAGGCAGGCGTGCATCACGTCCAGGTTGAAGTAGTACTGTACCGAGTTCACCGCCACGGCCGCGCCTCGCAGCAGGCGCACCAGGGCTTCCCGGTCGGTCACGTCACAGTAGACCGCTCGAGCCTTGGGAGAGCCGAGTTCCGTGACAACGCGCTCGGCCCTCGGAAGATCTCGGTCCGCGACCAGAACCTCGCTGACGTTCTCCCCTTCGCACAGATCGCGCGCGATCACGCGTCCGATGATCCCTGCTCCGCCAAGCACGACGATCCGCATCGCTTCCTCCTTTCGATCACGGGTGCCCAGATCCGTCAGAGCGCTACACCGGGCCTTCTACGCAGAAAGGACAGGACGCCCGCTAATCCGTGGGTCCGGCACGATCCGCAACCCCAGGCGGCCGAGGGCATATTCCACGCCGGCCTGGAGGTTGGCCCGCGTCACCAGTCCCCCCAGGCTTACCCCCAACGTGACGAGCGTCTGGGCCACCTCGGGACGCATACCCACGAGGACGACCTCTGCCCCGAGCAGCCGACCCGCCTCCGCAGCACGCACCAGCGCCTGGGCTACGGCCGTGTCGACCACGGGGACACCGGTAATGTCCAGCAGGACCACCCGGGCACGCTGGCGCTGGATCGCTTCCAGTAG
Organism: Chloroflexia bacterium; assembly: GCA_049969155.1. Lineage (GTDB taxonomy): Bacteria > Chloroflexota > Chloroflexia > DTKN01 > DTKN01 > DAOTVY01. The sequence continues at coordinate 1,239 of JBMFPK010000165.1, forward strand.
GGCCTCCGTGAAGCGCTGGGCCCGCTCGCTGTCCACCAACCCGATCAGCGGCAGGACCAGGACGTGGTCATGGATCGGTACGACCGGGGAAGACATCTCGCGAACCGTCTCGAGCAGTCGCGCCTGGTTCTCCATCGCTTCTTGGAGCTGGCGCAGCTGGTCCTGGACGATGGTGTAGAGCTGGGCGTTCTCGATGGCGATCGCCGCCTGGCTGGCGAGGTTCTGGCCCAGGTGGATCTCCTCCTCGGTGAACGATCGCTCCTGCCGGCTCTCCCAGACCTCGATGAAGCCAAGGCACTTTCCGCGTGCTACGAGCGGTAGCACGAGAACGCTCTTGCCATCGTACTGCTCCAGATAGCGCCGCTCCTCCGCCGGCAGTCGCGGATCACTCAGACGCATTACGTAGGGCAAGCCCTGCCGCAGCCGTTCGCTCAGGTGCGCGCGCGCGGGGTAGACAACGCCCAGGTCCGAGATCTGCTCCAGGGGGGAAGCCTCCGGACCGATGTACTCGGCGATCACCGTGTAGGCTCCCTTGTCCTCGTCCCATCGGGCCACGTAGGCGCTCGTGACCCCGAAGAGGCGCGTACTCTCCAGACAGATGCGCTGGAGTACTTCCTGCAGTTCAAGGGACGAAACAAGGGCCTTCCCCACCTCAAAGACCGCGCGCATCTCCTCCAGACGCCGCTGGCTTTCCTCGTAGAGGCGCGCGTTCTCGATGGCGATCGCTGCCTGCGCAGCGAGGGCGCTGGCGAGCGCGATTTCGTCCGGGGTGAACTCGAGCGGCCCTTCGCGCCGGTACACCTCGAGGAGCCCAAAGACCGTCACCCCCAGCCCAAGCGGCAAGAGGAGCACCGCTCGCTGGCCCAGCGATTGCAGGAGCGCTCGTTCGGCCGGGTCTGCCTCCGGGTCGTCGACGGAGACCGCAACGGGCCGCCGTTCCGCAAGCACCCGGGCTGTCGCGGGATAGTCGGAAAGCAGGTAGGTCTGTGGCCCGGCGCCCGAGGATGTCGTTGCTGCATCCTCCCCATACCAAGCCCAGGTGCTCACGGTGCCCTCCTCGCGGGTCCACCGGGAGAGAACGCAGCGGGAAGCTCTCAGGCTCTCGGCCAGCTGTCGACACACCTGGACCAGGAGCTCTTCCAGGGGGCCGTGGCCGGCCCCGTCCAGCCACACCATGCCGGTCATGATGCTTCCTCCCTGACTCCCCTTCAGTGCGCTCGCACCTCCGTCCAGATCCGGTCGTACAGCGCGGTCGCCTCTCCCACATCCTCGATCCACTCGAGCCGCGCCATCACTTCGGGCGGCGGATAGATCGCCGGCTCCTCCCGGATCTCCGGCTTCAGGAACGGCTCCGCGTTCTGGACCGGGCTCGCGTACCAGGTAAAGTTGCTGATCTTTGCCGCGACCTCGGGCCGAAGCAGGTAGTTGATAAACACCTCAGCGGTGTAGCGGTTCTGGGACGATTTCGGGATGCAGAGGTTGTCCGCCCAGACGGTCGCGCCCTCCTTTGGAATCGCATACCAGAGCCGTTCGTCCTCGGCTGCCGCCATGAAGATGTCCCCGCTCCAGGCGTGGGCCATCACCGTGTCCCCGGTCATCAGAAGGTCTTCAAACTGCTCGCTGTCGTACGTAGCCACCCAGGCCTTCTGCCGCAAGAGAATCTGCTTGGCCTCCTCCAACTGGGCCGGGTCGGTGGAGTTCAGGGAGTAGCCCAGATACTTGAGGGCAGCCCCGATGGCTTCTCGACTGTCGTTCAGCATGCTGATCTTTCCGGCATACTGGCCTGCGATCTCCGGATCGAAGAGGTACGCCCAGCTGTCCGGAGGCTCGGGAAAGACCTCCTTGTTATAACCGATGCCGGTGGTCCCCCACTGGTAGGGGATGCAATGGGCGTTCCCCGGGTCGTAGGGGGGATCCTGGAACATTGGGTAGAGGTTCTGGCGGTTCGGAATGTGATCCAGGTCCAGAGGCGCGAGCAGATCCAGTTCGACCATGATGCTGACCATGTAGTCCGAGGGGACGATCACGTCGTACCCGGTAGCGCCGGCCTGGAGCTTGGCCAGCAGCTCCTCGTTGCTGGCAAAGGTGTCTTCGACGACGTGTACGCCGAATTCCTTCTCAAAGTCGATGTACACCTGCGGGTCGATGTACTCCGACCAGTTGTAGATGTGCAGCTCCTTCGCGAGCGTCGGCTGTGTGGGAGCGGATGTCGGAACCCCCGTGGGCTGGGGAGCCTGCGTCGCAGACGGCGGAAGCGTCGGCCCACAGGCCGCCACGATCAGGCACAGCAAGAGTACGAGACTCGCTTTCGCGCACACGGGCATCCCTCCTTGTTCGCTTGCGCACCGGCACATCCAGATCTATTCCCTTTGTCCTCCTCTCTGCATCAGGAGCGAGAGCACAACAAGGGTCATCGAGGCAACCAGCATCACGGTCGAAAGGGCGTTGACCTTCGGGGTGATCCCGGTCTTGACCATGCCGTACACGTGCAAAGGAAGGGTCGTCGAGCCTCCACCGGCGGTGAAGAAGGTGATCACGTAGTCGTCCAGGGAAAGGGTAAACGCGAGCAGGGCCCCTGCAACGATCCCTGGCATCAGGAGCGGCAGTGTGATACGGCGAAACGTCTGCCACCCGTTCGCGCCCAGGTCCTGCGCGGCTTCTTCCAGGGTGACGCTGCAACCCGCAAGGCGCGCGCGCACGACCACGGTCACGTAGGAGATGTTGAACGCGACGTGAGAGATGATGATGGTCGCCAGGCCGAGCGGGATGCTCGCCTGGACGAAAAAGAGGAGCAACATGACGGCCATCGAGATCTCGGGGATGATGATCGGCAAGTAGAGGAGGGCGTCGAAGGCTGTCTTGCCCAGGAAATGGTACCGCTCCATAGCCAAAGCGAGCAAAGTGCCGCAGACGGTCGAGATCGCGGTCGAAGCCACTGCGACGATGAGCGAGTTCGTCAGGGCCCGCACGATCGCGCGGTCCGCAAGCAACCGCGCGTACCATTCCAGCGTGAAGCCGCGCCAGACGGAAACGAAACGGGAAGCGTTGAAGGAAAAGACCACGAGCAGCAGGATCGGCGCGTAGAGAAAGACGTACATCGCCGCCGCATTGGCAGGGAGCAGGAACCGGGAAAGACGGGCCCAGGTCTTCCCACCCTGCCGCGTTTTCCTCCCTGTGGTGGCCTGTTCCACGGCGCTCACAGCGTCTTTCCTCCGACACGGAAGTAGAAGAGCGTGGCCACGAGCATAATGGCGATCAGCACGAAAGAGATCGCCGACCCAAAGGGCCAGTCGCGCGCGCTGAAGAACTGCTGCTGGATCAGGTTGCCGATCATCATCGTCTTGGCACCCCCCAGCATATCGGGCGTGACGTAAGCCCCGAGCGACGGGATGAACACCAGGATGATCCCCGCAACGACCCCCGGCATGCTGAGCGGAAAAACGACCCGCAGGAAGGCACGGAAGTCGCTTGCGTACAAGTCTTTGGCCGCCTCGACGAGCGAAAAGTCGACCCGCTCGATGGCCGCGTAGCACGGCAGCACCATGTCCGTGATCCAGCCGTACACCAACCCGATAACGACCGCGGTCTCGGTATAGAGGAGGTGGAGCGGCTGCGATGTGGCCTGCAGGAGGGGAGAGGTTTCCATTCCCAGCAGCCCGTGGAGCCAGCGCAGCGCTCCGTGGAGGTTGACGGTCCAGAGGTGGTTCAAGAAGCCCTCATCGGCGAGGATCAGCTTCCAGGCGTAGGTCCGCACGACAAAGTTCGTCCAGAATGGGATCATCAGCAGCAACAAGAGCGCGTTGCGCCACCGCGGCGGCCGGCGAGCGATGTAGTAGGCGAGCGGGTAGCCGAAGAGGAAACAGAGCAGCGTCGTGAGCACCGCGATGCGCAGGGAGCGGCCGAAGATCGCGAGGTACAACGGGTCGAAAAAGCGCGCATAGTTCTGTGGAAACCAGGTCCAGAGCACTTCGCCATGAGGACCGCGTTTCAGGAAGCTGTAGAGCAACACGATCACCAACGGTGCGGCGAAAAAGACGATCAGCCAGAACCCACCGGGAAACATGAGGCGAAGCACCAGACCGCCCAGCACGAACACCCCCCAGGCGAGCGCTCCCAGCGTTGCCCGTGCCAGAGCAGCCCGGCGGGCACGGCGTCCTTCCCGCCACAGAGCCACCGCCAGGGCGGCATCGACGGCTGCGAGGAAGTAGTTCAGGGGGAAAAGCGGCCGCGAGATCGCCAGCGTGCAAGCGGCGTACGCCCCTGGCCCCCCCAACGCCCCACTTTGCAGCGCAAGCGGGCACAGGTAAGGAAAAGCGCCCAGGAGAATCGCATTCAGGAAAAAGAGCGCGCCTAACACGTATCCGGGAATGGAGCGGCGCTCTCTCCGTCCGGGCCCGGACAAACCCACTGCGACCTCCTTCTCACTCCAGAAGCACCAGGGTGCTTTCTGGCTGCCAGGCCAGGTAGACGGCGTCCTGCCCTCCGTAGTAGGCGCTCGGGTCCGGCGCGGAGACGACGTTCTGCTGCCGGACGGCGAGAAGCGAGCCGTCCTCCAGTCGGACCCGGAACTGCGTTTCCGTTCCCACGTACACGACCTCTTCGATGCGCCCCCGGAACAGGTTCACGAGGCCCGAGGGAGGTTCGCGCAACAGGCGGATCTTCTCGGGGCGCACCGCGACGGTCACCGCCCGACCGGGCGTCAGTTCGCCCAGCTGTCCGCGCTCGGCGAGGACGCTGTCCGGTCCGGCCGCGGCCCGGATGAGCAACCGTTCCCCGACCTCCACCGACACGGTCTCGGCGTCGCGCTCCACGATCCGGCCGTTCAGGAAGTTGCTTTCCCCGATAAAGTCAGCCACGAAACGGCAGATCG
>JBMFPK010000166.1:0-3723 GCA_049969155.1 Chloroflexia bacterium
GCTTCCCGGTCCAGTCCGGCCGGTTCCCCAAGCGGACGTCCCGAAGCAGGTGAATGGCAACTATCGTTCCAGGGAGGTCCGCGCCGGGAATGTTCAGCTTCTTCCCCTCGTGGGCTCCGACCGCTAGAAAGACGGCGTCGTATCCTTCCGCGAACAGCTCGTCCAGGTTGTCGATCCGGTGGTTGAGGCGTAGGTCCACACCGAGGTCCACGATGTCCTGCACCTCTCGGTCCACGATCCAGGAGGGCAAGCGAAACTCGGGCACGCCGACGCGGAGCATACCGCCGGCAACCGGCATCGCTTCATAAACGGTGACCCCGTACCCCATTTTCACCAGGTCCTGAGCACAGGTCAAGCCCGCGGGCCCGGCCCCCACAATCGCGACCCGCTGCGGGTAGCGCCGTGGCACAGGCTCCACAGGCTTCCGGGGCTGGGAGTACACCATGTCGGTGACGAAACGCTTCAGCGCAGCGATGGCAACCGGCTCGTCCACCTTCCCCCGGTTGCACGCGTCTTCACACCGGTGGTTGCAGATGCGGCCGCAGATGCCCGGGAAGGGGTTGTCCTCTTTGATGACGCGGAGGGCATCCTCGTAGCGGCCTTCGCGGATGAGAGCGATGTAGCCCTGGGCACGCTGGTGGGCCGGACAGGCATCCCGGCACGGGGAGATGCCCCGCTTGGCAATCGCGTAGGCGTTCGGCACTCCCTGGGGATAGAGCTTGTAGGCCGCGCGCCGTTGCCCCAGGTAGGCGTTGAACGGGTCGGGCAGCTCAATAGGACAGACTTGGGCACATTCCCCGCAGCCGGTGCACTTTTGCAAATCGATGTACCGAGGATGAAAACGCACCGTCGCCCGGAACCGGCCCGCGTGCCCCTCCAGGCGCACGAGCTCCGCATTCGTCAGGATGTCGATGTTCAGGTGACGGCCGGCCTCGACGAGCTTGGGGGAGACGATGCACATCGCGCAGTCGTTCGTCGGGAAGGTCTTGTCCAGCTGGGCCATATGGCCACCGATGGCCGTTTCTCTCTCCAGCAGGTAGACGTGAAGACCGCCGGCCGCCAGATCGAGTGCCGCTTGGATGCCAGCGATCCCTGCTCCGACTACCAGGACAGAACCGACTTTCTCGGGCAAGCGAAAGGTGGGTTCGCCCATCTTCGCCCTCCTGAGGTGCTCACGGCTTTGCCCAGGGAGTATCGCGCTAGGCACAACTATATCACCAGACACATGTAGAAGCAAGCGTTTCGCGTCACATTTCTCCCGCATTGGGTACGATCCGGCAACCCGTGGAGGCTCTCCCGAGCCGTGAGATGCGTTAAACCACCTTCGGTAACCATTACGATGAGTGAACAGCGAGATTTGACAGAGCCTGCTGCGGGCGGTATATTGTCGCCGGGTGTGAGAACGCCCTGCATTCGACGAAGAACGTGTGTCGCCCGAGGAGTGGATCCATGGCCGATCGACAAGGACGTCCGACCTTTTTCTTTCCCGGGAGTCTTGCGACCTACGACCCCGATCTGCACGATCTCATCCGCCTGGAAGAGGAACGGCAGGCCCGCAAGCTGATCATGATCGCCTCCGAGAGCATCGCTCCTGCACCCGTACGGGAGGCCCTCGCGAGCGTGTTTAACAACATCTATGCCGAGGGGTATCCGGCATTGCGTATGACCCACTTTGAACGGGAAGAACTTCTGAACTTCAAACAGGAGCTGGCCTACCACAGGCGGTACGCCGACCGGCGCTACTACAAGGGAACGGAGCTGGCCGATTTCGTCGAGGCGCTCGCGATGAAGCGGTGCGCGGAGCTCTTTGCCACGCCGGAGTTTCCGCCAGAGCACATCTATGTGAACGTGCAACCGCTCTCCGGGGCCGCGGCGAACAACGCGGTGTACAACGCTTTCGTGCAGCCCGGCGAGACCGTGATGGGAATGTCCCTCACGCACGGCGGCCACCTCACACACGGCAGCCCTGCCAACCGTTCCGGCCGCCTGTACCGCGTCGTCTCCTATGAGGCCAATCCTGCGACCGGCCGGTTGGACTACGATCAGATCCGCAAACTCGCCCGGGAGCACCGGCCCAGGTTGATCATCGCCGGTTACAGCGCCTACCCCTGGAGCGTGGACTGGGCCGCCTTTCGGTCCATTGCGGACGAGGTTGGCGCGATCTTTCTCGCAGATATCGCCCACACGGCGGGCCTGGTCGCCGCCGGAGTCTTTCCCAGCCCCGTGGGCCACGCCCACGTCGTAACCTTCACGACCCACAAGACGCTCTGCGGCCCGCGCGGGGCCTGCATCCTAACGACCGATCCGGATCTGGCCGAGCAGCTGGAAGTCGGGGTCTTTCCCGGGGAACAGGGAGGGCCCCACATCCACCAGATCGCCGCAAAGGCGGTATGCTTCCGCCTGGCCCAGACCCCGGAGTTCCGCGAGTTACAGCGGCGAATCGTCGAGAACGCCGCCGCCCTGGCCGAGGCATTCCGCCGACAGGGCTTCAAGCTGGCCTACGGGGGCACCGACTCCCACATGGTGCTGATCGACCTGCGCAGTGTCCGTACCCCCACGGGCTACCCCCTCACCGGCGAGATCGCCTCGCGCATCCTGGACCTCTGCGGCATCACCTGCAACAAGAACACAATCTACGGGGATGACAACCCGGCACATCCTTCCGGACTGCGCTTCGGCACCACCTGGGTGACCCAGCGCGGCATGGGGCCGGCGGAAATGGAGCGGATCGCCGAGATCGTCGGCAAGGTCCTGCGGAACATCCACGCGTTCAGCTACATCGGGCTCACGGGGCTCCTGGGCCGCGGCAAGATCGATCTGGACATCCTAGAAGAGGCCAAGCGCGAGGTCGCGGAGCTGGAGCGAACCGCCTGCGAGCGCGAGATCGAGGTGGAGGAGCGTGGGTACCCGTTCTACGCCATCATGCCGGTCGCGCCTGTCCACCAGGAAACCCCGCTGCGCCAGGAGCACGAGCGGCTTGGGGCCACCCTGGGAGAACATTACGGCTGGCTGCTCCCACTGCACTACGGAGACCCACAAGGGGAGCTCCAGGCCGCCAAGAACGGCGTCGCCCTTTTCGACCGCTCCGACACCGGCCTGCTGTACGTTTGGGGGGAACGCGCTCAGGCCCTCCTGCAGCAGGCGATCACGGGCGACCTGCGGCGCCTGCCACTCGGGCAGAGTATCCGCACGTTCCTGCTGGACAAGGATGCCCGCCTGATCGACGACGTCACCATCCTGTACCTGGACCGGGACCGCAAGTGGCGCGACCACTACTGGATCACCTGCAATGCGGCGCGCGTGGAGCGCGTCAAGGCCTGGCTGCGGGGCCTGTCGGACGGTTACCTGCTGTTCGATCGCGACGACGTGTTCGCGAAGGTCGAAGGGCCGGCCGTCGTGGAAGACCTGAAGGAGACCGACGAAGCGCTGCGTCGCTGCATTCTCGCCGTACAAGGGCCCAAGGCCGTACCCCTGCTGCATTCGCTCATCCCTGCCGCAGACCGGCTGCGCTTCCGCCACAGCCTGCAGGTGCAGGTGAACGGGATCCCGGTGCTCTTGCACCGGGCTGGGTACACAGAGCAGGACGAGCGGTACGAACTTTATGTCCACCCAAGCCAGGCTGCGGAACTGTGGCGCGTCCTACTCGAGGCGGGGCAACCGTACGGGGTGCGGCCCGCAGGACTGGAAGCGCGCAAGGCGCTGCACGCGGAAGCCGGCCTCCCC
>JBMFPK010000166.1:3733-6048 GCA_049969155.1 Chloroflexia bacterium
CGTGGGAAGGGGAGCAGGAGGTCAGCGGCATCGACCTCATTCGCGGCCGGTTCCGGGATTGGGTCTGCCTCTCCAAGACCTACTTCGTGGGACTCGAACCGATCCTGGCCCAGCTGGAGCCGCCTGCTGACCGCCAGGTGTTCCGCTGGGAACCGCCGGAGAACGCGCCTCTCAAGCGCTCCGCGCTGTACGAAGAGCATCTTCGGCTCAAGGCAACGATGGTGCCTTTCGCCGGCTACGAGATGCCCGTACGATACAGCGGCATTCACGAGGAGCACTTGGCCGTGCGGACGGCAGCCGGCCTGTTCGACGTCTCGCACATGGGCGTCTTCGAAGTGCGCGGCGAACACGCCACATCGTTCCTGGACACCGTCGTCACCAACTATATCGCTGCCCTGCGGCCGGGCCAGTCCGCCTATGGATTCCTCCTGGACCCGGATGGCGAGGTGCTGGACGACCTGATGGTCTACCGCCTGGCGCCGGAGCGATACCTCGTGGTCGTGAACGCCGCCAACGAGGACAAGGACTGGGCCTGGCTGACCGCGGTGAACGAGCGCCAAGTGATCATCGACCGGCAGCACCCGGTGCGGGAAATCGAGCACCCCGTCGAACTGCGGAACCTGAAGGACCCGGCGAACGGTGCAGCCTGCCTGGTGGACATCGCCCTACAGGGTCCGGCCTCCCTGCGCACGCTGCAGGCGCTGGCGCCGGACGAGGAGACGCGCCGCACGCTTGCGCGCATCCGACGCACCGAGCTGGCCGAGGTGACGCTAGATGGGATCCCGCTCATCGTGGCGCGCACCGGGTATACGGGCGAACGGTACGGCTACGAGATCTTTGTGCACCCGGAGCAGGCACCGTCGCTCTGGCGCCGGATCCTGGAAGTCGGGGCGGCCTTTGGGGTGCAGCCGGCCGGGCTGGGCGCGCGCGACTCCACGCGCACAGAGGCCGGCCTGCCCCTCTACGGGCACGAGCTTGCGGGCCCCTACCGGATCACCCCGGCACAGGCTGGCTTTGGCTCCTATGTCAAACTGCACAAACCGTTCTTCATCGGCAAGCACGCCGTGATCTCCTGGCGGGATACGGAGCGCGAGCGCGAGATCTGCCGCTTCCGGCTGGAAGAGAAGGGGGTCCCGGCACTGCATACCGGGGATCCCGTGGTGGACCGGCGGGGCCGCTGCATCGGCTATGTGACGAGCTGTACGCTGGACACGAACGGCTACCAGCTCGGTATGGCCCTGATCGATCGGCGGTATCACCGCGTGGGCAACCGCATCGGGATCTTCCCGCTCGCGCGGCGCTCGCCCGGCCGCAGCGACAAGCCGAAGGAGGAGCTGGCTCCCGGCGACCAGACGCTCCTTCCCGAATGGGGTGTCATCCTCACACGCTTCCCGATCGGGCGCGAGTGGGAGGCACAGGCCGGCTCGGGAGCCTGAGCGCGGTACCGAGTGGGGAATCAGCCCAGAGGGAGCCTGCGGAGCACTTCCGGCAGGAACACCCAGGTGGCCGCCCACCCGTGCACGAGCATGGGCAGCGCAAGAGAGCCAGTGCGGTCGCGGAGCAAACCGTAAAGGAGTCCGAAAACGCTCCCCTCCAGGACTGCTGCGCCCAGGGCGAGCCAGGGAGCTCCCCCGCTCAAGAGGCTTCCGGCGTGGGCGAGGCCGTAGAGCAGGGCCTGAAGGACAATGGCGGGCGTGGGGCGGCGGAAGTAGGCCTGCAGCCGCGGCTGCAACAACTGCCGGAAAAAGAATTCCTCCGGCAACGCCTCTCCCAGCAGCGCACCACTGTAGGCGATCGGCAGGGCCAGCGCGACCTTCCACCACGGGGCCTCGAGGAGCGAGCGAAAGGTCTGGGGATCGGCGATCGCCGGGAGCGTGAGCCATACGACGAGCAGCGACAGGAGGGAGCGGAAACGTCCGGGCACACGGAGGAGCTGAGCCGTCCCGAGCTGGCCCCAGGGCACCCGCATCAGCAAGAGGGCTCCAACGGGCACCACTAGCCACATCCCCAGGTGGACGAGGCCATCGCGCAACTTGCTTGGGGGCAACGGCAGGAATCCATCCGGCCGAAGCAGGAGGAACAGCAGGAGGCCCACCGCAAGGAGCAGGCCGACGAAAGGCCGCGGCGTGGGTCCGGGGCGGGATCCCTCGCCGCGCGTCAGATAGGCGCTGAACCCCAGGGCCAGACCTCCTGCGGGAACGGTGAGAAGCAGCCTGTACAGCTGACCCCGGGGGCCCAGGACGGCAAGCGCCACAAGCACGCCGAGAAAAAAGACTAGGTAGAAGGCCACCCAGGGCTGGCGGATCGGGGCCGGG
>JBMFPK010000167.1:0-4767 GCA_049969155.1 Chloroflexia bacterium
GTCGATCCCGGACATCAAGCTGCCGTGCAGGATGGCGTAGAGCACGCTGCCGAAAAGCAGCAGAAGGAGTACGAGCATGCCGCCGTACCAGAGGGTCAGCCGCGTGCGGATGGACATCGGCTATTCCTCGCGCAACACGTAGCCGACCCCGCGCACGGTCTGGATGAGGCGCCGTCCGCCGCCTGCTTCCAGCTTGTTGCGCAGGTAGCGCACATAGACGTCCACGATGTTGGATTCGGGGATGTCGTCGTGGTAGCCCCAGATGTTCTCCAGGATGACGTCGCGGGTCAATACCTGGTTAGGGTGCCGCATGAAGAGCTCCAGGAGGTCGAACTCGTGGGTCGTGAGGCGGATGGGCCGGCCGGCCCGTTCCACCGTCCGCGCCGCGGGGTCGAGCACCAGATCGGCATAGGTGAGCACACGTGGTTCTTCCTGCTTCCGGCTAGCCCTCCGGAGGAGGGCTCGGATGCGGGCCAGCAGCTCGATGAAGGCAAAGGGTTTGACAAGGTAGTCGTCCGCACCGCTCTCCAGGCCAGCCACGCGGTCCGGCACGCTGTCCCGGGCGGTGAGCATGAGGATCGGCAGGTCGGGGTCCTGAGCCCTCAGCCGTTCGCAGACGGCAATACCGTCCATGCCCGGCAGCAGGACGTCGAGGATGACCAGGTCGGGCTTTTCCTCGGCGGCGCGTTGCAGGGCACTTTCGCCATCCAACGCGACCGACACCCGAAACCCTTCGAAGGTCAGCCCCCGCCTCAGGTAGCCGACGATCTCTGGTTCGTCGTCCACAACCAGGATGTGCCAGCGCCCGCGCTCCGACGACTCCACGGCAACCCTCCTAGGGTCATTCTACCACAAACCGGGCCTTTCCGCGAAACCGCCTTTTTGACAGCCGCTGGGCCGCATGCTAGAATATCTTCAAAGGCGTTGACGGAGACAAGTAGGCGGAGCGATGCCCCTCAGAGAGCTGCCGGTCGGTGCAAGACAGCGGGGGTCCTCCTCGAAATCCGCTCCTGAGCTGCCGGCGAAAAGGGGCCGATCCCGTTAAGCCGTGCCGGAGCCCACCGTTACCGGGCAGGGTCGTAGGACCCACAGAGGTCGCTTTCCGCAAGGAAGCGGCGAACCAGGGTGGCACCACGGAGCCGCAGGCCTTCCGTCCCTGAGGGGCGGAAGGCTTTCTGCTATCGCTGCGGAGGAGGTCGAACATGCTGGACCTGGACCTGATCCGTGAACGTCCGGATTTTGTCAAGGCACAGATCGCACGTCTGCACGTGGAAGCGCCGATCGACCAGATCCTTTCGCTCGATGCCCGTCGTCGGTCCCTCCTGACGGAACTGGAAGGGCTGCGGGCGCAGGTGAACGCGACCTCGAAGCAAATCGCACGGACCGGCGAGCCCGCGCAGCGCCAGGCGCTGATCGAGCAGGTGCGCGCGTGGAAGGAGCGCATCCCTGCGCTGGAACAGCAACTCCGCGAGGTCGAGGCCCAGCTGTACCAGCGGATGCTCGAAGTACCCAACCTGCCGCACGAGGACGTACCGGACGGCCTGGACGAGCGGGACAACGTGGTCGTCCGCACGGTGGGGGAGCCGCGCGTGTTTGACTTTCCTCCCAAGCCGCACTGGGAGCTGGGGGCGGCGCTGGACATCCTGGACATCGAGCGCGGCGTCAAGATCGCCGGGTCGCGCTTTTACGTCCTCAAAGGGTTGGGGGCCCGGCTCCAACGCGCGCTCATCACCTGGATGCTCGACCTGCACACGCAGCAGCACGGGTACCTCGAAATCTACCCCCCCTACCTTGTGAACAGTGCCTGTATGATCGGCACGGGGAACCTGCCCAAGTTCGGGGACAACCTCTACCGAGACGCCGAGGAAGACCTGTGGCTCATCCCCACCGCCGAGGTGCCGGTAACGAACCTGCACCGGGACGAGGTTCTCCCGCCGGGGACGCTGCCACTGCGCTATGTGGCCTACACGGCCTGCTTCCGCCGGGAGAAGTTCAGCGCCGGCCGAGACGTGCGTGGCATCAAGCGGGTGCATCAGTTCGACAAGGTCGAGCTGGTCAAGTACTGCGAGCCGGAGCACTCGGACGAGGAACTGCAAAGCCTGATCCGCGATGCGGAGGAGGTCTGTCGGTTGCTGGAGATTCCCTACCGGGTTGTCCAGATGTGCACAGGGGATCTGAGCTTTGTGGCCGCGATCAAGTTCGACATCGAAATGTGGGCGCCGGGGTGCCAGGAATGGCTCGAGGTGAGCTCGTGCAGCAACTTCCGGGACTTTCAGGCGCGCCGGGCGAACATCCGTTACCGGCCGGCCCCTGGGGAAAAACCCCGCTACGTGCACACGTTGAACGGTTCGGGGCTCGCGCTGCCGCGCGTCTTCATCGCGGTGCTGGAGAACTACCAGCAAGCCGACGGGAGCGTCGTGATTCCGCAGGTCTTGCGTCCGTATATGGGAGGCCTGGAGGTGATCCGGCCGCCGGCCGCCTGACGTCTGTCCGGTAACGACGCCCGGAGAGAGGCCGTCTATCCGGTGACAATCGGGCGGAACGGAACGTCCAGGAGGTGTGCCGATGAAACGCTCGCTCTATCTGCTCCTTGCCTGCCTGATGGGGCTGGTGGCCTGCGGTACCATCCCCACGCCCTCTCCTACGGAGGAACCGCGCGCGACCCCCGTCCCTCCGACACCTACACCCGGCTGGCCGGCCGAAGCGCAGAAAGTCGTCGACCAGGTGATCGCCGATGCCGCCGCACGGGCCCGCGTCGCGCCGGCCGAGGTCGAGGTGGTGCGTGTCGAAGCGGTCGACTGGCCGGACAGCTGCCTGGGTTGTGCGGGCTCCAGCCGGGTCTGCCTGGAGGTGGTCACTCCCGGCTACCGCATCGTCGTGCGGGCTGCGGGGCACGACTACGAATACCACACGAGCCGGTCGGACATCGTGTACTGCGCCCCGGGTGCTTCTCAGGATTGGGGGCCCGCTCAACCCCTGGTGGATCGGGTTGTGGCCGACCTGGCTGCGCGCCTTGGGGTGCCGGGGAACGAAATCGCGGTGCTGAAGGTACAGGAGGTCGACTGGCCGGACAGCAGCCTGGGGTGCCCACAGCCGGGCTATGCCTACCTCCAGGTGATCACCCCTGGCTACCAGATTCTCCTTCAGGCCCAGGGCCAGACCTACGACTACCACACCGATCGGGGGCAGACCTTCGTGTTGTGCCGGTAGTCCGCTCAGCAAGAGAGCAGGGCGACCCCAGCGGTCGCCCTGCTCTCTTGTGCCGAGGGGGGGATTTGAACCCCCACGGGCGTCACACCCACTACGCCCTGAACGTAGCGCGTCTGCCGGTTCCGCCACCTCGGCGATTGCCTATAGTTTACCACAAAGTCCGTTTTTTGGCAAATCGCCGGGTTGCGCGCCCGGAGGTCTGTGGTATTATAGGGAGCAGCCGTCAGAAGGAGTGGTCCGATGTCCTTGATTGCCGGGAATCTGGGTGCTGTCCAGCAGCTGCTGGACGAAGCCGGATGGCGGTGGGGTGTCTGTTCCGGCGCTGCTGCCTACGTGTACGGCGTCCGGCGGCCGATCGCCAACATCGACATCCTTCTTCCCCCGGGCTTTCTGCGCCAGATGCGAGACCTGCTGGCGAAGAAGCGGTTCGTGGCCCAGTACGACGGTCGCGTGCTCCTGTGGCGGGGCATCAAACTGTTTGACGACCTGGGGCTTGTAGGAGACCAGCACCGTCATCCGTTCGTCCTGGACGAGGAGATGGGAGCACACCTTCGTCGGTTGCCCCTTCTGGGCTCCAGGGTGCTCGTGCTCGCGCCCGAGGACGTGGTGGTGCAAAAGGCCCTCCTGGCGCTCTATGCCGAAAAGGACCCGACGAAAAGCCATCGCCAGGACCTTCAGATGCTCCTGCGTGCGCAGGCATCCGCGCTGGATCGGGAGTATCTTCAGCGACGCATGCGGCTGTGCCTGGCCGAGGCGCCGGTCAACAGGCTCTTGGAGGAGCTTTCGGGGATCGCGTCGGGCGCTGGAGGATAGGATGGACCCCTTGCCCCGAGAAAGGCTCGGGAAAGGGCCCACGTTGCCCCTTGAAGGGCCGCGCGTCCGTGTGCGACCGCTGCAGCGGGAGGACCTGGACGCCCGCCAAGCGTGGACGCGTTTCAATGACCCACTGGGATTGATCTGGGATATGCCCCGTTGCAGCCGGGAGGAGAACGACCGCTGGTTTGCGCACCTGACCGACGGATGGCGCCATCTCGCGTACGGGGTGACGGACCATGCCGGCCGGCTGATCGGGATGCTCTCTCTGCGGGACATCGTCTGGGGCGATGCCGCCAGACTGGGGATCGCCTTCTCGCCGGAGTATGTGAACCAGCACTACGGCGCCGAGACCCTGTCGCTGTTCTTCCCGTACTACTTTCTCACCCTCGACTTCCGGC
Organism: Chloroflexia bacterium; assembly: GCA_049969155.1. Lineage (GTDB taxonomy): Bacteria > Chloroflexota > Chloroflexia > DTKN01 > DTKN01 > DAOTVY01. The sequence goes on from JBMFPK010000167.1 coordinate 4,425, forward strand.
GGATGTTGCTCGACGTGGCCGCCGGGAACGTGCGCGCGGTGCGCTGCTATTTGAAGGTCGGGTTCCGAAAGACCAGCGCCTACTGGCAACCGGTCGATGGCGTTCCCGACCTGCGCCGGCTGGAGAGCCCCGAACTCGCGGCCCTGCGTCCGTTTTTCCGCCGACGCTGGGGAAGGGTGGAAACGCTCTATTACGACATGGAGCTTACTCGGAGTGAATGGCAGGCCCGTGCGGGTCTGCCATAGCGCCTCAGGAGGAAAGCATGGGGTCGACCCGCCTGGAGCAGCTTTACGCCGCGATGGACGAAGCTGGCCTGGCCGCGCTGGCGCTGGTGCCCGGGCCG
>JBMFPK010000167.1:4777-5923 GCA_049969155.1 Chloroflexia bacterium
GGGCCGAACCTGCGGTACCTGAGCGGCCTGGCGATGGGGCTGAGCGAGCGCGTGACCCTCGCGCTGTTCCCGCGGGAACGGGCACCGGCACTGTTGCTCCCGGCGCTTGAGGTACCTCGGGCGCGCAGCCAGGTTCGGGGCGATGTCGAGCTCTTCCCTTGGAGCGACGAGGAGGGACCGGCGCGTGCGGTGGCGCGCCTGGGGGAGTATGTGCACCTCTCGGGGGAGCGCATCGGGGTGGAGGAACGGCATATGCGGCTGCTCGAGTGGCGTGCGCTTCAGGAGGCGTTCCCAGGCAGCACGGTGGAATCTGCGGATGCGCTGCTGAGCTCGCTGCGGCTGGTCAAGGCTCCGGAGGAAATCGCCTGCATGCGCCGGGCCGCCGACCTTCTCGAGCAGGGGTTGCACGACGTCCTCGCCCGTTTGCGTCCGGGACTGACGGAGCGCGAGGTGGCACACGCTTGGCAATGGGCTGTTGCCGAGGCAGGTGCCGATCCGTTCCAGGAAGAGCCGATCGTGGTTGCGGGACCTCGTGGGGCTTCTCCCCACGCCGCGCCTTCAGATCGTCCGATCCAGCGTGGGGAGCTGATCACGCTGGACTGGGCGATCAGCGTGGATGGGTATTTCGCCGATATCACCCGGACGGTCGCCCTGGGGCGGCCGGCGGAAGAACTGAAGCGGCTGTACGATCTCGTGTTCCAGGCGAATGCCGCGGGGCGGGACGCGGTGCGGCCGGGCTTGGCGGCCCAGGACGTGGACCGGGCGGCGCGCTCGGTCATCGCCGAAGCAGGATACGGCAGGGAGTTTCTCCACCGCACGGGGCACGGTCTGGGCCTGGAGGTGCACGAACCTCCCTACATCGTGGAAGGGAACACTCAGCCTCTCCTGCCTGGGATGACCTTCACCGTCGAGCCAGGCATCTACGTCGAGGGTCTGGGTGGGGTGCGCATCGAGGACGACATCCTGGTCACTTCCGCAGCGGGGTTGTGTTTGACCCAGTTCCCCAGGGAACTGCTCGTACTCTAGCGCGAAGGCGCCACAGCCGGCCGAGCTGACGCAGGTAGTCCAGGACTTGCCGTGTGCCGAACTTGCTCCGGCCGAACCGCCTGTCCGCAAAGGTGTAGGGCACTTCGCGGAAGCTCCTGT
>JBMFPK010000168.1:0-5906 GCA_049969155.1 Chloroflexia bacterium
TTGCGGTCCGACCCTCCTTTCTGGCTGCCGCAAGGCAGTCCACCGGGCTTCGGGGCCGCTGGAGGCGGACGTCGGAGCATAGTAAAAGAGGGGCCCGCACACCAGACGGGCAGCGGGGTTAAATCCGGGTAGGAATACTATGACATTAATAGTATATCATGCTCGCGGCAAACGTGTCAATACCCCAGGCCATCTGCTATTTCGGGAGGGAGATTCCGAGAGTTCGTTCTAAGCAAAGCCAGGAGGGTGGTGTTCCCCTCCTGGACAGCACGGCTTGGACTACCCAGGCGACAGGCATCCTCGGAATGTCTCACCTCGGGGAGTTCGTGGCAGGAACCGGCCCTGACCGCGTTTGCCTACGAAACGCCCCTCCGAAGCGATGATCTCTCCCCTCAGCACCACAACCCGTGGATAGCCGCGGACCGGCCAGCCTTCGTAGGGGCAATAGTCGACCTGCTGATGGAGCTCCTGGGCGCGCAACGTGCGCTGCTGCTCGGGGTCCCAGACCAGCAGATCGGCATCCGCCCCGACGGCGATGCTCCCCTTGCGAGGGGTCATCCCAAAGATGCGGGCAGGCATCGCTGCTGTAAGCGAAACGAACTGCTCGGGAGAAAGCCTCCCTTTGCCCACGCCCTCGCTCCACAGCAGGGCAAGGCGCGTCTCGATTCCCGGCATACCGCTGGGGATAAGCGAGAAATCCTCGCGTCCGTGATCCTTCTGTCCCCGGTAGTTCCAGGGGCAGTGATCCGTGGAGACGACATCGATCTCCCCGCGGGCCAGCGCCTTCCACAATGCCCCGACATCCGCCTGCTTTCGGAGGGGCGGGGTGACCACGAACTTGGCTCCCTCGAATCCGGCCGCTGTGTACAGCTCCTCGCTCAGCAGCAGGTATTGGGGACAGGTCTCCGCGAACACGGTCTGTCCCCGGTCGCGAGCCCGGCGGATTTCCTCGAGCACACGGGCGCTGCTCACGTGCGCGACGTAAACGGGGCATCCGACCCCTTCGGCCAGAGCGAGCACACGGGCGACCCCTTCGGCTTCGGCTAGGGCCGGCCGCGCCTGCGCGTGGTACTGGGGAGCTCGTTTGCCCTGCGCACGGAGCCGCTCCGTACAGTACTCGACCAGCGCCCGGTTCTCCCCATGCACCATCGGCACCAGGCCCGCTTCCGCACAGAGGGCCAGGATCTCCAGGATCTCCCGGTCCTCCAGGAAAAGCGCCCTGTACACGGTGTACAGTTTGAGGCTCGTATACCCTTGAGCACCCAGTTCCCGGATGGTGCGGAGCGTTTCCTCCGCAGCGTCGGTCACCGCCAGGTGCAGCCCGTAGTCGATCGCGACTTGCCCATCCGCTTCAGCTCTCCTCAGAACTACGGCTTCCCATAGCGGCTGCCCGCGCGCCTGCGTGGCAAAGTCCAGGACGGTGGTCGTGCCGCCGCAAGCGGCCGCCACCGTCCCGCTAAAAAAGTCGTCGTGCGTGACCATGTCGCCGACCGACATCTGAAGATGGACGTGGACATCGATCCCGCCCGGGAGCACAAAGCACCCGCGGGCATCCAGCACCTCCTTTCCTGCCGGCGCCTCCGGGAAGTGGCCGATCGCGGCGATCCTCCCCTCGCAGCACAGGAGATCGGCCTGGTAACACCCTGCCGGTGTGACGATCGTGCCGTTCCGGATCAGCAGTTCGCCCACCTTTTGCTCCCGTTTGCCAAGCCGCTCTTCCTGTGGACTGCCCCGGCGCCGCGGGCGGGATCAGGTGTCAAAGATGATCTGCACCGTCCACAGCCCATCCGCGGTTTGCCGCACGTGCAGGTTGTGGTAGGTAGCCGCCTTGATACCGGTGCGCCAGCGGTGCCGGGATGGGTCGAAAGGCTCGCCCCATACACGGGCGTGCAGCTCGCTGTCTTTGAAATCGTCCACTTCGAAGCGGCACGGCAGAAACCGCTCGACCTCGATCCCGTAGAGGAGGTTTCCCAGCCAGTCGATCAGGAGCTCTTCGCGGTCGTGGCCGCGTGCGGTGACCTCCCGCTGTTCCAGCGGCTGCACGGCGGCCAGATCGAAGTAGAGGGAACACATCCCCTCGGCTGCGGCTGCATACAGTTGTGGCAGCGTGGACGCCCAAACCTCGAGGCCCAGATCCGCCGTATGTTCGAGCGGACGATAGAAGGGTGTCTGTACCTCTTTCATGGTGCCCCAGCGTGCTTTCCCTATTCCTCTTTTTCCGGGCGGCGGCGGAAGAAACGGGGAACGAACATATGCATGACCTGTTCTCCCATCCCTTCGATTTCCGGCATGGTCGTGCTTCCGGCTTCTCCTTCTCGTTCGTCCCTGCGCTGGACCCAGTCGCGCCGTGCCGCGCCGGCCCGCTCGAACAGTTCCACGATCTCTTCCGCGCCGGCCGTTTCATCCGCGATCGAGGCCCGGAGGCCTTGAAGCGAAGCGATCACCCGATCCAGCCAGCTCAGCACCGCTTGGCGGTTCGTGAGACAGGCGTCGTAGATCTCCGACACGGGGAATGAGACAGGCCAGCTCAGGTGTCGGAAGGAAGGATCCGCCAGCAGTTTCAGCTCCCGCCAGGAGGGGCTAGCCGCGATCGTCTGGAGGAGTGCAGCGGCAACCAGATGAGGCACGTGGCTGATCCCCGCGAGCAATCCGTCGTGTTCGGCGGCATCGAGGAAGTAGGGGCTGGCCCCGATTAGGCGCACCATGCCGCTCACTGTATTGATGGCCCGCTCCGGGGTGTTCGCAGCGGGAATCAGGCAGTAGATGGCGTCCTGGAACAGGTCCGCATTTGCCCCACGGACGCCGGCGGACCAATCGGGCTCGTGCTGCGGGGCAAGGATCGGATGGCCTCCGACGAACGATACCTCCGGAGGCAGGTACTGTGCAGCCCAGCAGAGCACCTGAGCCTTGCTGCTGGCCGTATCCGTGATGATGCACCCCGGGGAGAGCAAAGGTCCCAGGGCTTGCAGGGTCTCCCCCACAGCTCGGGCTGGCGCCGAGAGGATCACCAGATCCGCTCCGGCGACCGCCTCTTCCAGGCTTTCCGTAATGTTGTGCACCACCCCACGTTGCCTTGCTTCCCGCAACGCCTTCGGGTCGGCATCGTAGCCGGTGATCCGGAATCCCTCCCCTTTCACCTGCCCACGCGCCTGAGCTCCCTGCAACGCCAGCCCGAGGGAGCCGCCGATCGTACCCAGACCGACAATGGCTACACGTACCATGCCTTTTTCCTCCACCCATCTTTCTTTCATCTTAGCACGAACGCCCCCCAGGGTCAAGCTGTTGACAGCACCTTTTCTTTCAGGTAGAATGGCGACCAGCAGGGAGGTAAAAGGCTTGCGGATGGTCCAGGCGTCCCTGGAGGTGGAAGCGATGGAAAGCTCCCAGGAACCTCCGCGCCCTTTCCGAGTCCTGGTCATCGACGATGAACCCCCGATCCTGAGCCAAGTCCGCCATATCCTCGCAAGGCAAGGCTATGAAATCCTCACTGCTGCCAGCGGGCGCGCGGGCCTGGCGCTCTTTCAGCAACAGTCGCCGGACCTCGTGATTGTGGACCTGGAGCTGGGCGACACGAGCGGGCTGGAGCTCCTGGCGCAGATGAAGCGCGAACGGCCGTACTTACCGGTGGTCGCGCTCTCGACGGCTTCTGAAGTGAGCGTCATTGCCGCTTTGCGTCAGGGGGCGGACGACTACCTGAGCAAGCCGATCGTGCCGGAGGAGATGGTCGAGCGGGTGGTCCACAACCTCGAAAAAGGCCGTCAGGCACGCGTGCAGGCAGGCTGGCTGGAGCAGCTGCAGCGCGACGTGGCCGCGCTGGCCTCTGTGCGCGAAGTCGCGCGGGCTGCCGGCCGGGCCGTGGACCTCTATCAGCTCCTGCAACGTACCCTGGACCAGACCCTGCGAGCGATGCGGCTGGATGCCGGAATCCTCTTTATGTCCGACGATTCCGAGTTGATCCCGCTTGTGCACAGGGGGTTGCCGCAGGCCATCGCGGCCGCGTTGGCTCGTCGCCGCCTCAGCTGGGACGATCCCGCGCTGCGGCCGTTCCAGCGCGTGACGGGTGCGATCCTCACCACCGGCCAGAGCGAGCACGGCGGACCGCTCAGCCAATCCACGTCCTACGCCTTCAGCGCTGTGGTCCCCCTCTGGCACCAGGGGCGACGCTGGGGGATGCTGGAAGTAGCCGCAGAGGCCCGCCGAGGAGACCCCGACCGGGACCTCGAGATCCTGGGAACCGTAGGCCAGCAGTTCGCCCTCACACTCGCGAACGTACGCTGGCACGAGGCTGCCCAGCTGCGGCTCCGGAAACTGGCCGTGCTCAACGAAGCCAGCCTGGCACTGACCTCGGAAACGGATCTGGATCAGATGCTGGCCACCATCATGATGCGGATCAACGATGTGGTGGGAGTCGAGGCCGGTTTCCTGCTCCTGGCGGAGGGAGAAAGCGGGGAACTCGTGTTTCGCCTGATCCTTGGGGGGAAAACCGCCGACCTCCCGATGCGTCGGATCTCTCCGGGGAAAGGGATTGCGGGTTGGGTCCATATGCATGGCCGCTCGCTCCTGGTTTCGGATGTGGCGCATGACCCCCGATACGACCCCCAGGTCGATTCGTACGCAGAAGTGCGGCCGCGTTCCGTCCTGTGCGCACCGCTTCTGCTGCGCGGCTCCTCGATCGGTGTGATCGAACTGGTGAACAAGATCGAGGGCGAGTTCGGGGAGGACGACCAGCGTCTGTTGGAGTCCATCGCGGCGCTGATCGCCACGGGCATCGAGCGCGTGCGCCTGCAGGAATCCGCTCTGATGGACCCACGCACGGGTCTCCCGGGACAGCGGTTCGTGCTGCGGGCTCTGGAGCAGGAGATCGCCCGCTGCCAGCGCTACGAACGACGCGGCAGCCTGCTTTTGTTGGGGGTGGACCCTGCCCTCTCGCTGAGCGACGCCCAATGGCGGGGGCTTGGTGCTCTCTTGAAGCGGGTGGTGCGTCACGCCGACCTTCCAGGCTCTTACCGTCCCGGTGTTCTGGCGACGATCCTTCCGGAGACAGACGAGGAAGGGGCGCGTGCACTGGCAAGCCGTCTGCTTGAGGAGATCCAGCGCTCGGAGCTACAGGCACCGGACAGCCTTCTCCTTGCCGATCGGGTGCGCTGCGTCTGGCTGAGCTTCTGCGGCGATGTCCGCGATCCGCAGGCGCTTCTTGCCAGAGCCGAGGAAGCGCTCGCACAGGCCTGGCAGGTGCGAGCCTAAGTGTCTTGAGTTCGCTCAGGAGGTGAAGGATGTTCTGTCCATGGTGCGGGACCGACAACCCGGAAGGGGCTGCTGTCTGTCGGAACTGCGGGCGTGCTCTTGCGCCTGTTCCCGGCGCGCAAGGCACCCCACCAGCCGTTCCGGCTCCTCCGGCTCAGGCGATACCTCAGGGCTTTTTCGCAAGGCTGTTCGACTTTTCCTTCCGTGGGTTCATCACGCCCACGATCGTCTCGATCCTTTACGGCATCTTGATCGTCCTGGCCGGTCTGGCGACGCTCTTCGTGATCATCTCCGCGTTCCAGGCCAGAGCCTGGGTGGGGATCCTCGCGCTGATCCTCTCCCCGTTCTATTTCTTTCTCCTGGTGATCGCGGCTCGGCTCTACCTGGAGATCGTGGTCGTCCTCTTCCGCATCGCCCAGGACGTGGGAGAAATCGCCCGGCGCAAGTGAGCCTGGGTCTCATCTTGCGCTATGTCGGAGAGGCTTTGTGAACCGGCCCCCTGCTCGGGGGCCGGCTGTTTCCTAGGGTGCCAGGTCCGCGGCGGCCGGGATGCCGGGGATTCCGCGGGCGGCTCGCACCCCACGCACGATCGCTTCGGCGACCGTGGTTGCCGCATAGGCTCCGACGAGCGACACGTCGGCCTTTGCCTTGCCGGTCGAAAG
>JBMFPK010000169.1:0-5903 GCA_049969155.1 Chloroflexia bacterium
GTGACGGGCGTGCAGAGTCGGATCCTCCGCGCAGAGCCGCCCGAGCGCTTGGAAGAGCGCCTCACGGCCATCCTTGGAGGCGGGTTCCAGTGCGATCGCGATGACTGGCTCGGGGAACTCGAACTGCTCCAGGATCACCGGTGCTGTTGGATCGCAAAGGGTGTCGCCCGTGGCAGCCGACCTCACCCCGACGAGTGCCACGACATCCCCGGCCGCCAGCGTCTCCGCAGGCTCCCGCTGTGCGCCGTGCATACGGTAGATGCGGCTGACCCGCTCCACCGCATCGCGGCGCGGGTTATACACCGTGTCACCGACACGCAAGGTACCGGAAAATACGCGCACCCACGTGAGCCGACCCACATACGGGTCGGTCACGATCTTGAAAGCCGTCGCACAGAAAGGGACCTGGGGATTGTCCGGCCTCTCGACAATCTCGCCTCCGTCCCCAGGCACGGTTCCCATGACCGGTGGCAGGTCCACGGGGGCCGGCAGGTAATCCACGATCGCGTCCAGCAGCGGCTGGACACCGATCCCCTGCCGAGAAGCGCCGCACAGCACGGGCACGAGCCGGCCGGAGATCGTTGCCCTCCGCAGCGCTGCGCGAAGCTCCTCCGGTTGGCATGCCTCGCCCTCGAGCCTGCCTTCCAGGAGCGCGTCGTCTGTCTCGCAGATGGCGTCCAGGAGGGTTTCCCGAGCGGCGGCAACCGTTTCTTGCAGCTCCTCCGGCACCGGAAGCTCGACCGGATCGTCCGCGCCACGCGGCCAGACGAGCGCCACCTGGCGGATCAGGTCAATCACCCCCTGGAACGAAGACTCGCTCCCCAGAGGCAGCTGGAGCGGAACGGCGCGAGGCGTGAGCCGTTCGCGCACCTCCTCCAGCACGCGCCGAAAGTCTGCCCCGGGCCGATCCAGCTTGTTCACGAAGAGGAGCCGCGGCAATCGCTCCTCGTTTGCCCGTGCCCACACCGCCTCGGTTTGCGGCTCCACTCCGCCCACCCCGCAGAGGATCACCACGGCCCCGTCGATCACCCGGATAGAGCGCACGACCTCCGCGGTAAAGTCGATGTGGCCGGGTGTGTCGATCAGGTTGATGCGGTGCCCTTGCCAGTGACAGGCGGTCGCCGCGGCGGTGATCGTGATCCCGCGTTCTCGTTCCTGGACCATCCAGTCCAGCAGCGTATTCCCCTGGTCGAAGCTCCCAAGGCGGTGGGTACGGCCGGTGTCGTACAGGATCGCCTCCGAGGTCGTGGTCTTCCCGGCATCCACGTGCGCAAAGATCCCGATGATGCGCACCCGTTCGATCGGTACTTCTCTTGCCATTACGTTCCTCTCCGCGAGGCAAGAAAAGGCGCCTCGCAGCCCTTGTTGCCGCCCGAGGCGCCAGACTTGCCTCTTCTCGCAACCTACGCAGAGTATACTGCAACGGCCCCATTCTGTCAAATATCGATAGCCAACATCCTCTCATAACCCGCTCTGGCACGAAGCGCGGCCCGAAACGCTGTTGAGGTGGCGGAGGCCAGCTGTCGCGGAGGTGAACTTGCCCGTCGCGGCCGGCCGGGGGCCACCGTAAAGGCTATGGGGGATGGATGAGCGGATGTCTGTCGGTGGTATAATGGGGCGCGAGAAAAATCGATCTGCGGGAGGAAGACATGGTGCGTTTCCCGCGCCGCAGCGGCATCCTGTTGCACCCTACTTCCCTTCCGGGGCGCTTCGGCATCGGCGACCTGGGGGATGCGGCGTACAGGTTCGCCGACTGGCTGAAGGAAGCCGGGCAGACGTACTGGCAGGTGCTGCCTCTGAGCCCGACCGGGTACGGGGATTCGCCCTACCAGGGGCTCTCGGCCTTTGCCGGAACCCCCTTGCTGATCAGCCCGGACAGGTTGGTCCAGGCAGGTTTCCTGGCGCTGGAAGACCTGGAGGACTGCCCCTCCTTTCCGGAGGAGCGCGTCGACTACGGCCCGGTGATCCGGTACAAGGACCTGCTGCTTGCACGGGCGGAGGCGCGCTTTCGGAAGGCGGGAACGGACGAAAGGGAAGCGTTCGAGCGCTTTTGCGCGGAAGAGGCCTCCTGGCTGGACGACTTTGCCCTCTTTATGGCGCTGAAGCGCGCCTTCGGGTACCGTCCGTGGTACGAGTGGCCGCGCGAGCTGGCGCGACGCGAGCCGGAAGCACTCGACCGCGCGCGCCGGGAACTCGGGGCCCAAATCGAAAGCGAGAGGTTCCGCCAGTGGACCTTCTTCCGACAATGGGAAGAACTCAAACGGCATGCGAACGTGCAGGGCATCCGGATCATTGGGGACATCCCGATCTTTGTATCGCTGGACTGTGCCGATGTCTGGGCCCATCCGGAGCTGTTCAACCTGGACGAGGAACTTCGCCCCACTGTTGTCTCCGGGGTACCGCCGGACTACTTCAGCAGCGAAGGCCAGCTTTGGGGCCATCCGCTCTACCGCTGGGAACGGATCGCGGAAGACGGGTACAGCTGGTGGATCGCACGGTTCCGGGCCGTCCTCCGCCTGGCGGATATCGTGCGGATCGACCATTTCCGCGGGTTCTACAACTACTGGGTTGTGCCGGCGGGTGAGCGGACGGCAGTCCACGGGCACTGGGAGTACGGGCCGGGCGCGGCCCTCTTCCGCGCGGTGAACACAGCTCTGGGGGAGATCCCCATCTTTGCCGAGGACCTGGGCGACCTTGACCCCGCATCGCGGGCCGGCCTGGACGCACTCCTCGCCGAGTTCGGCTACCCAGGGATGAAGGTGCTCCAGTTCGCGTTCGGCGCTGGTCCTGACGCGCCCTTCCTCCCCCACAATTACACCCGCGACTGCGTCGTGTACACGGGAACCCACGACAACGACACCGTGGTGGGATGGTACCAGGTGACCTCGACGGAAGCCGAGCGCGATCACGCGCGGCGCTACATGGGCTGCAACGGGTCCGACATCGCCTGGGATATGATCCGGCTGGCCTGGAGTTCCGTCGCCCACACGGCGATCACGACCGCGCAGGACCTGCTCTCGTTGGGACACGAAGCGCGCTTGAACACGCCGAGCACTTCCGGCCCCCCTAACTGGTGCTGGCGGATGCGCCCGGGAGCGCTCACATCCGAGATCGCCACGCGTCTGCGCGAGCTCACGGAGCTATACGGACGCGCACCGCGCTCTGCCGAAGGGACCATCTGACCTCAGTCCCAGAAGCGAAACAGGAAAGCCACCAAAGCGCCGACCAGCCCCGCAAGCAACTGCAGCCCGGCCAGCGCCGCCAATGCGTATACCGCGACCTGCCAGGCCGGGCTCCCCACAGGGCGTACCTCCTGCCCTTCGGCCAGGCGGCGGAGTGCCTGAGCCACCTCATGCGCGCTGTCCGCAAGCGACCGTGCCCTCCGGCCGATCCACACGTGGCTCTCGGGCAGCTCATCCAGCACGATGATACGCGTGCCGGAGAAGCTCTTCAACCAGGAGCGGAGCGCCTCCGGGGGATCGAGAACAAGGGTTAGGGGCAATACGATCGCCCGGAAGTCGACCCCTGTCCCTGGCAGCGCGGGGCCGGACCAGACGTGCACGGGCATGCTGGGTGTCTCTCTTCTCAGCGCCAGTTGGATCGCCTCGGCAAAATGGCCGCCCGGCCGGTCGAGCACAACTACCGGGAAGCGGGCGTGGCGAGCGGCAAGGGCGCCCCATGCCAGAGCGCCGTCCCGCTTGAGGGCCAGCGCGTGGTAGGCAAGGAGCGAAGCGAAGGCAACCAGCCAAACCAGGAGATAGGATGTCCTCTGTCCAAGGGGCACATCCTCTCGACCCAGCAGGGCGCGCAGCCACAGGAAGAGGAGGCTTCCCGTCGCTCCCATCAAACCCAGCACGCCGGCGGCCACCGCAACGTACAGGTACACCTTGCGGGTCAGTGAGCGACGCGCGTGATCCCCCGTGTCGCCAGGTGCCGCAGCTTCCCGCTGCAACGGCACCCAGGCGGCCAACCACACCGGCAACCCGGCTGCGAGGATCGCAAGGCCGTTGCCGAGGCGCACCCGCATGGCGCCCCCCCAGACGACGCTCCCGCCCGCAAGGTCAACGACCGTCGTCCCCAGTACGACAACGCCCGCAACCGTCGCGCCCAGGCCAAGCACGGAGAGAAGGTAACCATACAGGCGTCGCAGCGCCGAGCGGCGCGGGGCTTCCCCGACCGTCTCGAGGACCGCCCGCAGCTGCCGGCTGTGGAAGGCCCAGACGACGGCCGCAGGCAACCCCAACGAGAAAGGCACGCGCAGCTGGGAGAGGATCTCGGAGCCAGAAATCGCTTCCCCGAGGAGGCGCCGCAGGAGCACAGAAAGCATCACCGCGCCGCAAGGCACGGCGATCGCCGCTCCCACAAGCGACACGGCATACAGGAACCCCAGGCGCAGCAGTGCCTCGCGCTCTTCCGCGTGGACGAGCGCCCGCTGCACCGTCCTCCAGGCAAGAGCCCACAATGGCACCCCGAGCGCAATCAGTGCAAGGCCGTTCGCCAGCCACGCCTGGCGCACCGGCCCGCCAAGGTACACCTGCGGCAAGCTCACCAGGTACTGCAGCAGCTGCTGCACCCCGGCGACCGCGAGGCCCAGCGTGTAGGCCGCCCACAGGTACCGGTAAAGGCGACGTACCGCCGGCAGAACCGTGGGGGAGGTTTCCTTCCAATCTGCGCGGAGCACCGTGGCGAAATAGGCCGCAAAGAGAGCGTTCACGACAAGGGCGATCCCGTTTGCCGCGGGCTTTCGGTAGGCACCGAACAGAGTGGCCTCCGCACTCAGCCCCATCGCGTCGAGGAAAAGACGGTCCAGCAGCACCACACCGTTCTGGACCACCGCGACCAAGAGGACCAGGAGCACGCCGTAGAGGAAGAGCGCGCGCGGAAGGGAGCCCCGTTCTTCGGCTTCCCGGAAAGCGGCCCGCTGGGCCGGAATCCAGTGCACCGCAAAGACCGGCAGAGCAACCAGGGTAAGCGATAACCCTCGCGCGAGCAACCCTGCGTCCGCGCCCACGGTGCGCCAGGCGAAGGCAGTGGACACAAGGTCGACCAGCGCCCAGACCGCTACTTCCAGGGCCACCGCCGTCATCGCGTACAGGTAGATCTGACGTGCGATCCGCATCGCTGCCTCCCCGGCTCAATCCGGGCGTGCCCAGAACCAATCCGGAGGGTAATAGGGGTACGGCATCTCCGCAATTCGCCACCGGCCGTCCTGCCGCACCAGAGAAGCGGTTCCTGGGACACCCACATCGGAGGAAAATGGGGCTCCGGATACGTACAACACCCGTACCTGTACCAGGGCCCGATCGTCGAACAGCTGGGCCTTCCCGATTTCGATTGCCGCCTGATCGACGTTGAGCTGTCCGCTCACGAAGCTGTGCCGGAAAGCGTCCAGGTCCGGGCGTTTCTCGCTCTCTGCCAGGTAGCCATACGCACGGTCAAAATCGTGCCGATGGAGCGCCAATACGTAGTTGTGCACCACGGCCTCCGGAGTATCGTCGGGCAAGTACGACTGGCTTTCTTGGCGGACAAAGAAGAGCGCTACCGAAGCTACCACCAGCACGCCGATCCCGATGAGGATACCGATCAGGAAACGGTCCTGCTTCACGGAGCCCTCCTTGATCCAGGTGCATCCCCTTTCGATGGAAAGGGGCCGGATGCAGCTCGATGCCGATTTCTTGCCACCATTTTACCCGCAGTTCGCGACAAAAGCAATGCCATACGCTACTTGACAAACGCGGAAATGGCCTTATACTATCAACGCCAGTCTATATAAAGGCCTAGGGGCCACAAGGAGGCCGGAGATGAAAAACCAGCTGCTGGGAAAGAAGGCGCGACAGGAGCTCGACCGGCTGGCCGAGATGTTCAAGGTGCTCGCAGAGCCGCGGCGGCTCTACATCCTGCAC